>NZ_JARACR010000001.1:0-271848 GCF_028765505.1 Aliivibrio sp. A6
CATCATACATAAGGTGAAAAAAACACATACAAAAATAACTGCTTTAATTTTTAGGCTTGGTTGATACGATGCTAATGACAACTCCCAATGAACATTAAATATATTAATAATACCTTTAACAGCATCATTATTATTAATATCACCTTTAGATAGAACCAATTTTTCCTCAGCGATACCGGAATCTGGATTATAACCTGTTATTTTATAGTTATTCATTTCTTCTCTGATGAGTTCTTGTTTTATAAGTTCTGAAATAGACGATAAATGCACCACTAATGAGGTAAAACCTAAAAAGGTATTGTTACTTAAAATAGCTTTTCTTACGATAAATGCTTGTTTTCCATTTTGGATCAATGTGACAGGGCCTATCACTCTTACATCATTATTTTTTATTGACTCCAACCCTCCTTTCCTTCGGTTTTCATCATTTAAAATATCATGCCCGAGTGCTAGCTTATTTTCTTCATAAGGGTATACATAAGAGACTATCCCATTAGGTAATAATAAAGTGGCATCCACATTATGATATTCAGATAGTAAAGATGCACTGATTTGATTAAATTTTTCTAGTGATAGCGTTTTTTGGTCAGAGATCTTTACAATTTCTTTTAATACATCAACAGCAATAACGGCATCATTAAATACCGATTCAACAAGATCATTGATTGCTATGACAGAATGAGAAATACGCCTTTCATTTTCAGCCTTATTAATATTTAGAACAATAATCTCAGAAATAAGAATAGAAACAAGAAGTAAAACAAAAAACAACAATTTACCTAACATGCGTCATCACTATTTAACAAATAAAGAATACCCTTTAAATATATAGAGAATTTAACTTAATGATAGATGATACACATAGCTATAAAAAGATAAAAATCAACATTATAAAGGTGAATCCTCTAATGATAACAAATTAATAGCATTATTCAACGGCTTTATGATTGGTTATTTATTGTACGATTAAATTGCATGTCAACAAAAAAGCCTAAACCGAAGTCTAGGCCTTAATCATCTTCAAGGGAATAACGCATAATATCCATACACGTTACCACCAAACTTCTCAATCCGAGCAATTACGCCATGAAAATCTTACTATTTTGATAATAAATGAATTTCATCTTCTATCTTATCCAGCAAATCAATAACTTTCTCTGCGGCATTTTCCATTAAGGCTAAATGATGCATACCTTTATCATTATCGCCATTATTAAAAGCTTGAAGTGCTAAACGACCTTCACTATGTACACTGGCATGCGGTGTTTCAAGCTCTTTATAAGAGATACAATTAGAAAATAATTGCTTACCACGCCCTGCATAATACCATTTACCTAAACGACACTGATGGTGATCTGCCACTCCTGAGTCATTAAAATCATGCTTATGCACTCGTTGATATATATTTGCCTTCCATACCACATGATCTAATTGAACTAATCTTAAGAAAATAGAAGAATAAATAGATTCAACCAATGAATACAGCTGCTGAGATTTATTCACTAGCGAGGTTACGATACCTACAAGTTCACCAATTTTCTCACTCAATGCAGTACAGTTTTTCTCAATTAATGTCGCACTTTGGTCACAGCGTAATGTATTATCTGTAATATTACTTACTTCCAATTGAATTTGACTTGCTGCAACACTGGCGTTCTGTGCTAGTTTTCTAACTTCATCAGCGACAACCGCAAAGCCTCGGCCATGTTCACCGGCTCTAGCCGCTTCTATCGCAGCATTTAATGCAAGTAAGTTGGTTTGATCTGATACTGAATTAATCGTAATGACAAACTGACTAATATCAGTCGCGTTTATTTTTAATACATCAAGAGAATTACCACTGTTCGTTACTTCAGTCATTAATTCACTTAATATATTTCTAAATTCTGTTAATACTGATATACCATCTCGATTTTCTTGTACATGCTGCTCTAAATATTCTTTTAATTTCTCAGTAGAAGTCGCCATATTGGTTCGAATACTTTCAATTGGCGATATGGTCTGTAATAAGCTATCTGAGAATGTATGTTGTATTTTTAACTGCTTATCAGTTTGTTCTAATAGTCGCTTTTTTTCACTGCATTTCATTTCTTGCTCTATAATATGAGCTTGCAGTTGTTCTATTGTACTTTCTAATCCTTGTATTTTTTCTTCATCCATTTTTTTTTGTTTAAACAGGGTGAAAGAAAGCATGTTAAAAACCATCCTTAATATATAATTTAATGTTAATTGATGTTGCTTATTGGTTGCTGTGATAGTGGCATTTACTTCACGCTGAAAATGCTATTATCTTATATAAGATATAAACAACTGATGTTAACACAAATATATCAGCTCAGCGCTTAAAATACACTTAGTATTATCCATCATGTGGTTATTAACATGGTAAGGAGTAAATATAGTCAATAAATAGGCAGCGCTGTGATTTTGACTAAAAAGGCCTAAACCGAAGTCTAAGCCTTAATCATCTTATTTTTATTCGTACTCAGCAGAATACGTTTCTTTATAGGTATGAGAATACAATTCAAATAGGTTGCCAAACGGGTCTTCTAAATATACCATTTGTGATGTGTTGTTATCATCTTCTGGGTGGTAACGCATAATATCCATGCGAACCTTCCCTCCAAATTCTTCAGTACGAGCGATCACACCGTGAAAATCATCTGTTTGAAGACAGAAATGGAAAATACCGATTCGAGAGAAATCCACTTCATGACGTTCTTGACGCTCTTTCATTTCAAATAACTCAAAACCAATACCGTCTTTTGTTAATAAGTGCGCAATATTGAAACCTTTAAACCCTTCACCAAATACAGCGATACACATTCTACCAATGGCAGTTTCACGCTCTTCTTCAACTTTTGTGTTACCCATTACCACTTCAAGACCAAGCGCTTTTGTGTAAAACTCAACCGCTTTGTCCATATCGCCAACCATGATGCCTACGTGATTCATTTTCATAATTTACCTCAAATTCAGTTTTATAATTCGTTGTTCGTTTCGATGAGGTAATAATAGTAAAAGCATTGGATAATATGAAATTATCAATATTTATTATTTTGATAATTTTTTGTTATATCATGAGGTTATCGCTTTTATTTAATCTTTTTCTTTTGACAATTTACATTGTCTTTGTGTCTATATGCAATCACAAGCCCCAGAAACAAAAAAAGCGAGCCATCATAGCTCACTTTTAACTCTATGTTTTTATTATAATTTACAGCAACTCAACAGACTGCTGAGCGATCACAAATTCTTTGTTGGTTGGCAATCCATTAGTATTGCACCTTAAATACTCCTAATTTATGATGCTATACATTTCAGTGTTCAGACATCTAGGTTCAATAAATCATTCTGCAATTTCATCTTGCTGATAAACAGGATGTTTATATTGGTCATTTAATCTTTTTATTTTGACTATTTCCATTTCTGGGAAAAGTAATTTTAAATGGGATAACAATTCCGCTTTTTGTTCGAGGGTCTGAGTATATATATCGCCTATATACCCATACGCACCTTTTTCAGGGATCGCTAATGACACCACACCATCATTAATTATGTGAAAAACAACACTGCGTTCATCAATAAATATATGGCTCTTATCTACGGTTGGCTGGAAATTTGTCATCCCAAATGATATGAGCGCAAAAGCCCCTGCCCCAACAAAAGCCAAAGGGCCAAATATAAAGGCAATGATAATACAGACCACAATGCCAATCCAAGCAAAGCCTCGCGCAATTTTATAAGCCATCTCTGGGATCATGTCTTGTTCAGTGTAATGAATACCCATTGATGTTAGGTGGTAACAACGATGTTTATCTGGTGTAAAAAGATATCTTGAAATCAATACCATCATAGTCAGGAAAGTAAATATCGCCCAAAAAGAATATGAATTTAAGGTTATATCTTCAGAAACAGACCAAAGAAATAACAAGATAAGTAAACCAATAAATACCGAATACCCCCAGTTAAATAGATTATTATATTTTAATCCAGCCCCTTCATAATCCCATGCATAAATAATCTCTGCACTATACAACTCTTCTTTTAATTTAATTATTTGATCTTTAGAACTCATCATTCACCTCAACTTTAATAGTGCGGATGACGTTATCTTTCCGTGCTGGCAATATATCAAGCTCACCTTGGCTACTACCTGAAGCAATATAGCCTAACTTTTCATGCTCTGATGCTTGCCAGTTAAAAGGCAGGCTAATGAAGACCGTAATACTATCTTTGGTTGTACCACCTAAATTTAATAGGCACATTAATTTCGATTGTTTCATTCTAATCTTGAATGAAAATAGGATGCTTAAACATATCATTTAACTTAGCTAACTCTACGTACTCTATATTTTTTTGGCTATTTTGAATCGCTGTTATAATTTGTTTCTTTTGCTCTAAAGAAGGTACGTAAAAGTCTCGACGACAACAATAATCAGGAGCCGTATAACTGTCTACTCTGAACATAGTATCGTTAACTAGATTAAATAAAATTGGCCTATCAGAAAAAAAAACTTCATGCTCTTGTATAGTTGACTGGAAATTTGTCATCCCAAATGACATGAGTGCAAAGGCCCCTGCTCCAACAAAAGCCAAAGGACCAAACATAAAGGCTACGATAATACAGACCACAATGCCAACCCAAGCAAAGCCTCGCGCAATTTTATAAGCCACTTCAGGGATCATGTCTTGTTCAGTGTAATGAATACCCATTGATGTTAGGTGATAACAACGATGTTTATCTGGTGCAAATAAATATCTCCCTATAAACACCAGTGTCGTTGATAAAATAAAGAGCCCCAAAAAAACAGGTGAGTCTACTGTCATGTCAGTAACCGACCAAAGAAACAATAATGGTATTCCTCCTGAAAATATTGACAAAATCCAGTATGCTAAATTAGTGTATTTTTGACCCGCGCCCTGATACTCCCAAGAATAAATTGTATTCGCTTTGTAAAGTTGATCTCTTAGCCGTTTTTTTTGTTCACCTGCATTCATTTAGTTCACATCCACATTAATTGTTCTAATGGAAGATTCTTTAAATGCAGGTGATATAACAAGCTCACCTTGGCTATTACCTGAAGCAATATAGCCTAACTTTTCATGCTCTGATGCTTGCCAGTTAAAAGGCAGGCTAATAAAGACCGTAATACTATCTTTGGTTGTACCAGCTAAATCTAAACGATAGACTGGATTTCCCGTTTCATCTTTACTCCAAACACCATTTTGTTCGTTTACGACTACCGTAGGTTTTGGTGAAGATGTCACATAGCTGTACTTATTTTGCATTGGTGTGCGCGTAACTTGTAAACCAATAGATTTACCTTTTGTGTACATGGGTAAATATATCTCTAATTGCCATTGTTGCCCCGCAACGGAACCGTATATTGCTTTAGAAGGAGAGCTAGAAAATACTTTGTTGAGCCTTACTTGAGGCTTATGAATAATCTGCTCCAATCGGGTCAACTCATCAACGACTTCCCATTGCTTTGAAGCTTTCCCCCATGTGGAATGTAATAGCCATTTTTCTAATTCGGAGCGCTTAAAGGCATTGATAATTATAATCGAGATAAAAAAGAGAATTGAACTAACCATAAATGTGGTCAACATCCAAGGCGCGATAATAGCACCGATACTAGTAGAGAATACCCCAAATCGACTAAAGACGTTTGCTCCAAACTGGAAGAAATATACAACCGTTTGAGAAAAAGTCGATATCCCTTTCAGTCCATATCCAAACCGTTCCATCGGTGAATGACTCGTATCTTTAAATTTATCATAGCTCTCCCACGTCTCTAATGCTGTCGCGATTAAACCAAATAAAGATACCGCAGCGGTTGTTTTGGCAAAGGTGGCTAAACTTTGTCTAAGTTCGTATGAATGAGTACTACTTCGCAATGCTATTTTCAGTGACTCTGAAAGCAAAGATTGGTTAGTCGCCATCTTGCTCCACGCTACATCTCTCCAAACTGCGGTGACTGCTGATACCGCATAACTCGTCGCATAGGTTGCTTCTCTAACCGCTGGGTTGGTCCATACATTACTTTCAGGATATTGCTCTGCTTTATGGTGGATATTTTTAAGCACTGCAGCCGTATTCCAAAGGTTAAGGATGGCGACAACCCCTCCCATCTTACCCATTTTATTCCACGATGCTTGAGTAATATCTTTACCTTGCTGCCAACTGCGCTCTATTGCTTCATTGAGCATTTGCTTGGCGGCATTATTGACGGCTTCATATTTAAGCATCACCATCACTGGAATTTCGCTACTCAATAACTTTTGCATTCTTTGTTGAGCGCTGCGCATGGTTTGTATTTGATGGTTTTTTGGTGTCGGTTGCCCTGATGGTGGCTGACTAATTTGACGAATGATCATCATTTCTGCATTCATCTTTCGCTGCCACGCGGCAAAGTGTGCAGGGTAATCTGGGTTATGTATCACTATTGCCTCGGGGTTAACCAAGGCTTCTAATATGACCAACCTTAAATTACTGACCATCCCCTGAGGCGTTGTTGCTGTGTTCATTTGATGTGGAAACAGTAAATTCGCTATCCCTCTCCAACTCTCTTTAGCTTGGCCTGTTACTGCATTTTGCAGAGCAAGGAAACTTAACTGAACAGGCTCAGCTAATGCTTTAAACCATTTATTATCTTGAATTCGAATATCATCAGTAAAGCCTCCCCAACTCGCTATCGCTCCCGATAATGCCCCCATATCACCTGAACTATTGGTTGAAATAAGGTGATTACTCAACTCTTCCACATGATCATTAAGTGCTTGTAAGTGGTCGTTTGAAAATCCCAATGACGCTAATGCAAACAGTGTTTTTGGCGAATCGAGGGAAAGTGCACTTTCTAGAGTGGCGTACTCCTTCTCGGTATTCACCGCTTGTTTGATTACCTGTAAATATTGGCTGATTACACTTAATAAATAAGTGAGGTGGTCTTCATCTTGATTATCAATACCAATGACTAATGGATCCGTTCCTAATTGCTCAAACGCCTCCATAAAATCTTGATAGAGCATGGCAATACGCTTATCTTGATCTTTAAGTTGGGTGTAGTGTTGAGTAAGAAACTCATCTAACTCACTCCAATTAACCTCATCACTGAAGAGAGTATTCTTTTCCCAAGCGGTTTTCTGCTCATCACTGGGCGTAAAATCGTACTTCTCTTTTAGTTCAGAGTGTTTCTCTAACGCTTCTTCTTGAAGTGGAGTAAATGGGGTATTACCAATGCTTGGATTTGACTCTAAAGCCGCAGACTCTTTATCTGCCAGAGACTGAATGGCTAGATATTCGGTTAACTGGCGTTCAAATTCCAATACCTTCACTGGATCATCGCTAATTTGCTCAGGTAGATCCTCAGGCTTTAGCCTTACTCGACCCAGATTACGGGTAATCTCAGCCATTTGCAGTTTATGGATATTATCTTCATCTTTGTGTATTGCGCTGCGTAGTGTGATTTCTTCTGCAAGTAGTAAGAATAAATCGGATACATCTGCTAACGGATCATCTAGCGCAATAAACATCCCACAATCTTGGGCTGGTAGATCGACTCGATAATCGACATCCCAACACCCTGACTTATCTGCTACATGTTTAAAGCTGTCAGTTTGAGTTTGAGCTTCAGTTGAAGTTAATGGTGTGCAAGTCGAGTCAAACATCCCTGTTGGAGCACCATTTACGCCAATATCTGCTGCATAGTGACCAAGCTTAGAAGAAAGTCCTGCATGAGAGTGAGCCAAGGCCGAGTTAAATTGTTTTAGATTAACCTTACGTATCCATAATGAGCGATTAGTTTCATGGGAGCGCATATGCTCACACAATCGCCATGTCCAACGTTGATGGGCAAATGCCATATAGATCGTATTCTTAGCTGGGTACACTAAACAACTCTTCGTTTCACCTTTGCTACCTCGTTCATTAGCGGGCTTATCGGCTTCATCGTTTGACCACTCAATTTTAGTAAACTCATACCCTTCAATTTGATATTCATGAAACGTTTTATCCGTTTCATCATACACATACAACCAACCATCACGGAGTTGTCTTAACGTATACTGACGCTGCTTAGGCGTAAATCGGCCTTTCCATTGCGTATCAGTGCTTGGAAGTGGATGCATTTGCACCCCTTGTTCATTCATATCGTCCAAGGCATAACGAACGGGAATAATGCCAATATCACTACGCTGAAAGGGGCATAAGCCAACAGGACTTTTTATGTCACGGGTTGATGCGCACATAGCGGCTTTGTTGGCAGTACTCATTCAATACTCTTCCTTATGTGTATTTAGCATTTACTTTGACTGGCTGATTGCTTACGAAAAACCAACAAGTAAGGTTTCTTGTAAAATCGAGATGAGAAAACTCTATATAGGTGAGAAATAAGACACAATAAAATCACACATTTTAAGACTTAAAAATCAAATCGACCCGAGAGAGTTCACACTTTAAATGAAAGAGATTGTTGGAAGATGAGTGATTTTTTATTTATAAGGTTCGGGAGAACTTATCAACAATAAAATCAATAGGATGTGAAATTTAGCATTAATTATCTGCAAGTGTTTCTTTTGTATGTATATGCAATCACAAACCCCAGAAACAAAAAAAGCGAGCCATCATAGCTCGCTTTTAAATCTATGTTTTTATTATAATTTATAGTAATTCAACAGACTGTTGAGCTATCACAAATTCTTCATTGGTTGGGGTAGGTAAAGTATTGCAAATTAATTCTGAGTCTCTTTAATAAACTTTTGTGCTGCTTTTTATTTTTGCATATTCCTTTATTCATTAATGCTGTCTCTTTACGGTTTATAGGGATTAGGTAGCTAAATGCTACACCTACCAAATAAAAGCGCTGTAATTACAGTTAGTTAGCTATCTTTCTCAAAAATAAATTTAACCGTCAAGGAAATCCGATTATTTATCTGATGTTTGCGGTGCTATATGTAAATTAGTGGATCTGCGGATTGTTTGTATTATATGTTTGATGGTACATCGGTCAATGTTCAGTAAGTTTGTTTGTTCGGAACAAACGTTTCTAACTAACTTTTGCACGAAATCTTACTAGAATATGCACTCTGTTTTGTTATGTCGAATTAGATAAAGCGCAGTTAGACGTTTTATCTAATTCGGATGACGAGATAAGCATAAAAATGAGAGCCCTATATCTTAGAGCTCAACCATAACCTACAAATCAGCGTAAAAATCATCATCAAACCCACTGCTTATTCCCCAGTCTTTCACTTTTTTAAAACCAACCCCCGTTAAATTCGCTGCTTTTAATGCGGCTACCACGGTTTCATGGAAAAGAAATTGTGGATCTTCTGATAACCTAAATATTAATCGCTCTTGAAGAGGGATTTTGTCCAACAAGTTTTCATCCAATGAGAACGATTCTAATATGAAATCATCATCCACATAAGTTCCATCAATTTTAGAACGACCTTGATGCATAACTCGATAATGATTCCAGATGTGCATGAAATAATGCTCACTCCACACTTGATCACCATTAATGATATCCGCTTGATAAAAATCGACATTTTGAGGTTTAAAGGTTTCTATCACTTGCTTAAACTTTTCAGAAACTAAATCATCTCCTGTATCATGATAGTCACAAGGGCTAAAAAGAGCTTTGTCGCCTTGATTGACGCGTACTTTACCTGAACCTCTGACTAATCTCTTTATCGAACGCTGTGAAAGTAGTCTTTCTAATCCATCATCACTGCCATCAATCTGTCCAAGCATGTACTGCCCCGACGCACCTTGCTCTGTTAATACATAATATTCATCATCGTATTTCATTTTATTTTCCTAGTTCCAATTTACTATTAAATTTACCTTTACCTAACTCATGATTTCTTTCGTCTGGGCACTCTAATGCCCTGTTATTATTTTCTCGCTTAGCTTCAATACCTTCATTGCCACAACAACCCAATTTACTGCTTGGTTTATAATCACGGCTGTCCCAAGCAATTGTCCACTCAAAACTATCGATATACCCTAATATTTTTTTGCTGTGCTCTGTCATTTGCTTTTCAAATTCAGATTTCATTTTTTTAGAGTTATCGGCATATTTACATAAATTACCTTTCTCAACTGAATCTTTAACTTTCTTAATTAGTTTTGTCGCTGCTTTAGGGTAGCGAAAATCATTCCCATTATTCTTAGCAAAAAGCGTATCTTGAAATACCAGTATTTTTTCATTGTTTTTTTCTTTCTCATGTTTATTCAGTGCAGATAAAACACGCTCATCTATATTTAATGCCATTCCTTGATCATGGCTACCTTTGTGCCTCTGAACATTGAGTTCGCAAGCAAGTATGGCTTGTGCAGGTAACACTACGCTGTTGTGAGGGCCATTGATGTTATAGCTGAATTGATTGAACATCTTTCTCCATATTTTATCTTCAACCGATTCACAGGGGATGACATGGTGAACTTCCAGTGATCGATCGCCTGTATACCATATGTGAGTTTTTGGATAACCTGATACTTTTTTACGAATGCCAGCATAAAGAGCTGAGTTTTTACGGGTATTTTCTCCTTTACCTAATGTCGGTTTTGTTTTATTTTTGCAACTCACATCATTACAAATAGGGCACGTTTTCGGGAGCTTAGTTTCACTCTTTTCTTGATGCTGAACTTTATCATGTGTATTAAATTTATCTTTATTTAACTTGCCAATATCACTGATAATATTAATGGTTTCTTCCAGTAGTTTTCCTGTTTTTCTACCCGTGGTAGCCGCTACAGTAATTGCAGCCATTATTGGTGCGCCGACACCGCCTGCAAATGCCCCTGCCGCCGTGCTCCCCGTAATAACAACAGAATCAACACCAGCTTGGCTAACTTGTGAGGCTAATACTTCAGTCACTTTATCCGCAGGCATCGCTTCAAGGATTTTTTTAGGTAAACTCGCCAAAATCTGTCGAGCTTCAGGGTCTGATACAATTAATATCAACATTTCCATCGATTCTGACGCTTCACTGAGCTGCTCTTGATTACGTTGTTTCCAGTCTTTGAAACTCTTTTCTAACTCATCAACTTCCCCAAATGCGATAGCATTCACTAAACTGGTAATGTCGATATTTGCTAATGTCATTAACTCTCCGAACTCACCCAAATCAGGAACATATTCCGTTATACCAGTTTTTATACCAGAGAATGCATGTTGACTTTGTTGCCATGATTGTTCGAGAAAGCTTAAGTTATTAAAATTTTCTTTTTGTATATTGAGTTCAGCAAGGTGTTCATCAACTAGCACTTTAAATTGGGCGACAATGAGCGCTGACGCGGGTTTTTCATTCGCATTATCAAGTAATGTTACAGCTGTTTCTTTGGCAATTTTATCCAGTGCAACATCAAGCGCTTTATAGCTATCTGGCAACTTATCTTTTGCCTCTTGTGCTTTATCTTTATCACCAAATTCAATGTGCGCCGTTAATTTCGGTCCTCCCCATACTTGCGCATAGCCATTTGGATTTAATACCCCTTCAAAGACTTGCTCATTAGAAAAAATGACTTTAAACGGAATATTGGACGCTGGGGTTTTCTCCAGGTCATCATAGTTTAATTGCAAAATAAGTGGTTCAGGAGTTTCATTTAATGCGTGTACGACATGAACAAAGGCATTGGCTTCAATTGAATGCCCAACTTTATCTGTTTTAACGGCAAATACATCATCACTGTCTGTAGATATTTGATTTATTTTATCTTTCGTGTGCTTAAAACACGTGGTGATATCATCTGTCAGTGTACGCTTGAAGGTTTTTAGCTGACTTATATGTGAATTAAATATATAAACCAGAGGAGCATAACGTTTTAAGTCAGCTTGTGTTTTAAGAAACTCAATTCGGTTGATAAGCTTTGAAAGGAGTGAGTCAAGCGCTGTGGCTATTTGCTGTTTTGATGACACCCAATCAAAATTATCAATAAATGCCTTTGGATTGCCTCTGCCTAAATCACGCAATCTGGCTAACAGGTTATGGTAAGACTGCTTCTCTGGGTATTGAATAAATAACGCGATAATAGCCCCAAGTTGATACGTTGGAGGCGAGGCCGCAATTAATAAATTATCAATTACTCTTTGCTCCGAGCCTGCCTCAGGAGAAAGTGCATTAATAAATAACTGAGCCATTATCTGACTTTCTTTTGCATTGATTGCTAATTCAAAATGAGATTGAATTTCGAGTTCTAAAATTTGAATAAAATATTTATCGCTCAATAACTTAGAGCCCATAATACCCCAAATATTATTCCTAGAGGTATTTGTAGATAGTAACCAGAATGCCCTTTCATGATTAACTAATTTATCAAAGAATACGGCATCATCGAGCGCTGAATTATAACGATTGTTCTTCTTTCTGCGGTTTACAAGTGCATAATCCGCTTCACTTTCGTCAAAGTGAACATGACAATAGTCATTTGCCAATGAAGATACCGTACATTTTCCTTTTGCATCAAGTTTACCCTCATGAATAATCACACCATCGTTACTGATTAGCTTAAAAGGCGCATTAGAAAATGGTTTTCCATCACGAGGGTAAGAACAATGTATGTCTATTGTATAATCACCTTCTTCTTTTGTAGATACGTTGACAGAATCTTGATCTATTCCGCCCAGACACATTGTATTAGCTTTGTTCATTGTCATTTGGTCAGAAAGGCGACACACTCCTTTACCTTCAATTCTAACTGTCGGAGAAGAAGTAATAAATTTCGCTTCCCCTTCAATCGTACCTGATGCAATACCTTTCTTATCACCACCTGAGTCACCTGTACTCTTTGAGAATGAACAGCCTTTTATCGCAATACTGTTTCCTCCATCAGCGGTAACAGTTTTACTCCCGTTAGCCAAGTCAGCCGATTTAGCTGAGTTGCCATAAGGAATAGGAACAACAGCGTTCCCTACGGTTGTTAAACAGACATCAGGGAGTGTTGCGTTTGCTTTACCATCAGAATTTTTGTGAACAATGCTGAGTCCATTTGCACTTATCGTTACCGCCATATTGACCCTTTATAGTTTATGGTTATTGGTCAATTATATTCTAGCTTTCATTTTCAAATTATCTGAAATAATAGGTGTTTTAACTAAATGTATATGTAATTTGAGTATAAGTTGTATTTAATGGGATATATCATTAAATATGTGTTTTACAGAGATGATAATGACGAAAGTGAGTAATTCATTTAAGGGGCAGAAACGCTCTACGAAATGCCCACCTTGGTGGGCTAGGAGTCAAGAGGATTACCTCTTGCCCGCAGCTATCGTGCATCTTTTACGAAGCAAAAGTGTAACGATAGCGCAGCGGGTTACATTGTCGTCACACTTTCAGTGAACGCCTATTTCGAGTTGTCCCCAATGCCATCTATGCACTTAAGGTGATAGCTATGTCGTCTAAACGAAATAGATTTACGGCCTCTACAAACAGCTCTGGCTCCAATCGTTTACCATATCTTCCGTAGGTCATGTTTTGATGCTTATGGCCTACAATGTCAGAAACCACATGCTCTTCGAACATTCGCACGTTTTAACTCATCAATAAAGGTATGACGGAATGAATAGGCGGTTGCTCGTTGTCCTGCTTTAAATCCCACATCATTAAGAATGTTGCCGAAGGTCTTTCTATAATCCTTTGACCAATCATTATCTGCACCGCGAAGCATTACATTAAAGAGCAGCGTCTCTTTTGCTCGCTGGCGAGCTTTTACAAACCTTATCAACTGTATTCCATTATTCTAAATTGTGGTTCCGAGAAAGATAAACAAAAATATCTAGCTAGTGGCATCCTAGATGATATTGGCTGGGAGTATTATATCTCCTAGTCACATAGTTAAACAATTCCATCCATCACTTTACTAGTCCCATTCTGACTCATGTTTCCAACAGTTTGCAATAGAGTTGATAATCGAAATATAGGTGGCTTCCAAAGCAGTTAAAGAACCAAGATTTAAAGCATCGCGCTTAATGATGCTGCTTTAGTTTCATTTTTTCCTCTGCGCCTAACACCTGTCAATCGGATAACTTTTAGTAGGGTAAACTAGCATTGATAGGATATGAAGACAGTATCGTTAGTGATGGTTGAATCAACATATAATCGAGTAGGAGGAGGCCTCGCCGCCTCCCTCCTCTCACGCCACCGTACAAGCGTGGGTCGCATACGGCGGTTCCAAATACATTTTTAGTGCCTTTTACCCATCAAGCAATGAGTATAATCCCATTTCTGTCAAACCCACGTTAGTTGTTGCAATCACAAGCCCCAAAAACAAAAAGCGAGCCGTCATAGCTCGCTCTTAACCTTTGTTTTTATTATAATTTACAGTAGTTCAACGAGTTGTTGAGCATTCACAAGTTCTTAATTAATTGAGGTTGGTAAAGTATCGCAAGTTATTTATAAGCATCAGAAAATGTACTTCCCGTATATAGCATCATGAATTACAACAAGATAAAATGCATAAAGTCTTTAAAGTAAATAGGCTATATGCAGTAGATTAAAAAATTAACGATACTGGTTCAGTTACATATATACCGAAAAATCTCAGCCATAATCAATGAATCCATTTTCTTTTACCGCAAATCTCACGATTTTAATCAATACTCGAAATCGCCGATTCATTAATGCTTGCTCTGACTGATAAGAACGCATTGTCATATGCTCAAGGCCATCGAAAAACTCCTCTTTATCGTCATAGTCACTGTAATACGAGAAAGCGAATTCCTTCCATGTGATAGCTTCTGTCTTATCCGCGTTCTTATCAAAGGCAGTTAACAGATCCTCACATTCATTGTGAGTGATTACTCCTTCAGAGCTAAAGAAGTGATGTTCAAAGCCAACTGTTCCAACTTCACTACTTAAAAAATCTAGATAACGTTTTAGATCTGAATAAGATTGAAAAGATATGGAAAGATATTCGTTGCAATCATTCGACGGATAAACCCTGTCAACTTCTATGCCTAGTTTTTCAGCGTCACGTTCGATAACGCATCTGTATTCTGAATTGAAGTTCTTGCCCTGCAATGTACAACCTGATATTAAAACACCCATAATTAAACCTTAAAAATCAAACCATAACGTTATAGATACAATGAGGTACAATTAACACCAACTAATTAACCCAATGGCAAAATCAATCTTCTAAGTGTCCCTTAATTATTTTTCTCGTATATAAAAACTAAGAATTAAAGGACACCAAATATCAAAGAAACCATTAAAACAATCGATATTCTAGCTCGAAGAGCTAGTTAAAAAGCATGCTACGCATGCAAATTCAATTAAGTTCCTCATATTCACACACTGCAACCTAAATCCAATAATTATAATTTACCGATTAAATTCGGCTTATCATATGCAGACGAACCATCCAGGAACTCATTTGCAACTTTAGCTAATTTAGCGACTAATCTCTGATCTGTTGTAAAAAAACCTAGTGGTATATGAACAGGACTAAGATCAGGCAATGACAAATGATAACTTACAGCTGCAAATTCATTTTCTAAGAATAAAACCTCAACATTGCCATCAAATAAACCGTTTCTTATCCCTTCACAACACAGCATATTGCCTAATTTATGCTTCCATATCTTACCAGCTTGATTTTCAACACTCTGCTCATCACATGGTAAATAGACCTTTAACTCATAATGCGTGTTTTTCTTATTCGTTTGGTAATTAATCAAGCTTTCTTTTGCTTTATTAAACCCTTCACTCATTCCCCAATAACGGGTATTTGCCCCAATCCAGCACAGTGTTCTTTGTTTCTGTGTTTTATTCTGTGGTTTCAGTTTTTTCACACAGGACTCAATTGCACTCCATGGCTGTTTACCATATAACGGGCCAACCAAAATATTATATGGTTTATCAAAAGATCCCGCCGCCATTTCGGCAATCATACCTCGAAAATCTATATTTTTATTTTTTATAAAACGAGAAACTGACATATCTTCTAAAACATCCCATGCAGCACTAATACTATCAACATTACAACCTAACCTTATGTGGTCAGTTTCTTGTGAAATAGCTTGCGTTATTGCCTCATCATTTTCATAGATCTTATCTACATAAAACGGCTTAACACGGCTGTCTAAATCTATCTCAAATTTACGTCTCACTCTGTGGGCAATTGTTTTCTTTCTTGTTACTTTATCAACAGAGTAAAGGCTTGGTAACGAGTTATCATGAGTATTAATAACACCCAACTCTCCTCTTTCTACAAGCTGTTGAAAATGTTTAGTAAACATTGCTCTTGCATGCAGTTCACTTAAACTTTGTACTTCATGATTAATCTCTAACCGAAGACCCGTATGCCAATTTTCATGATGGTTTTTAACTTTATTAAAACCAACCAACTCAAATGAAACAGATGATGTTCTTGACTGCGGTTTTTCAATCATTGGCTTATCATCTAAAGATGAAAAATAGCCTTTCGCTAATGTTGTTAGACATAGCTTTCCTTCATCCGAATATACTATTTCACCTTTGCTTATAGGCTCTTCTATCGCCGTTGCCAATTCACGTGGGTTAAATCCAAAAAACGAAGATATTTCAAATTTAGAAAGCGGTGAAATATAAAGCACTTTAAGAAGAAATTCTTTTACAAACGGAAAGCCCTGTTTACTTAAATACGAATATTCAACACTAAATGTCTCTGTAGGAACGACATAATCTACTTCATTAAATTGAATTGATGTATTTTCCATAATATTTATACCGCCTTTTTAAATTTTTTCGTTACAGCATCTACAAAACGATATAAATCTTCATTCGTATTTTCTTCCATAAATTTAATTACTTTACCGAATGGTAGTTGACTATTCTTTCCTTGCCACATTCTTTTATCACCAACAATTACCAAACGATCCATAGCTCTTGAAAGACCGACATTGATTCGGTTTGGTAATTTTAAAAAGCCTGGGGATTGCTTTTGTTCTGAACGTGTAACCGATAAAATAATGACACGATTTTCTTTGCCTTGATAACTATCAACAGTATCAATTTTCAAAAGTTTCATAAGCTCATCTGATAAAGAAGCTTTTTTAACCTTCTGTCTTAAAATTCTTTTCTGCTCAGCATACATACAAATAACACCAATAGCAGCTTCACCGTCTTTAACCTGCTCAAACAATGAATTTATAAAACTTTCATCTTTATCAATTTGTCTAAGTAAATCAACGATAGCATCAGCCTCAGCATCATTATAAATACTTCGACCTGAACCACTTTGATGATGTGCTTTTTTTCCTAAGCTTGAAGTATCAAGCCATGTCGTCGTCGAACTCATAGCCATAGGTACATCACGATATATATCAGGGATATTTCGTTCACCATTTTCAAGCTCTCCATCATAGAAACACTTAGAGACCAAAGTGCCTATAGCTGGAGCCATCCGATATTGTACTAGTAGCTTTGCCCCAACCTGTTCTCCATATTCACTTTCAAACGCTCGAGCAAAATCACTTTCAATTAATTCATCAATATCGTTTGAGGTTTGAATACCCAAATGTCTCGCCAAAGCCTTTTTATGAGGATCAGTATATAAAGGTGGCAACTGCTTATGATCACCAACCAAAAGGACTCGTTTACCAACCTGCATTGCAATTGCTAACTCACTTGCAATTGAACGAGCGGCTTCATCAATAATAATCCAGTCATACTGATTACTAGCAATATCAATATCCCAGTTACCTATACCAACACAAGTACCAGCTACCAGCTGCTTCGAACGAGCCAAGAACTCATCCATATTGGCATTACCTGATTGCATAATTCGTATCATATCCTTCGACAAGGCCACTATTCGTTGGACTAAACTAAACGTATTTTCTTCGATAGCATATTCATGGTTTAAACCTTCAACTAAGTCGATACAAACCTCATCTAAATTATCATGCCAATCTTTATTACTACGTATTTTTTGGGGCAATCGACTATTAATTAATGATTTTCTCTCACCAATTTCTTTTTTCAGCACTTTCTTCTGCTTGGTGAGCAATTCTTTATCATCAATTGCTATCAGTGCATTTTTTTGATTAGCTATATGTGAAAGTATTTGCTTATCTAAAATTAAATAAGCTTCTAAATAATCAGTTGGTGCCTTTAACGATTTAGCTAAATTCAACACTCTATACTTCAATTGCGTTTCAAATTGCTCTACTTTTTGGCTGACAATATTATTAGAATAAGCATCGCGCAAAGAATGAGAAATAGTTGACTCACTCCGACTAAAACGCACCACATCTAGATCTGTTTTTAAACGATCACAATGTTTACGAATTCTTTCCGCAGCAGTATTTACCGCTTCATGCGATTGACTTACCAATAAGATGCGCTCGGCACCTTGCTTTTCAATCAAATAATGAACGAAAGCAGCAATAAATTCTGTCTTACCCGTACCAGGAGGTCCCTGAAGCATTGATAACGGACCGTATTTTAAAAGTTTTTGAAATGCAACACGTTGCTTATCATTGAGCTTAATAACATTACCGTTATCATCTTCTCGATCATAACGTTCAAAATCTTCATCAGTAACAGTTAAATCATAATCTATAGGTAATAACCCACAATCAGGTTCAAAATAATCAGATAAATTTTCAATAACAGAGTCTTTATCAAGAATACGAGTTAAAGCATTTTTTCGCTTATTAAAAGAGGATTTATCAGCTTTACTACGAAAGAAAATAATATCTTCCTCCTTCAATTTATTCGCTCTGGAGGAAAAACGCGATAAATTAACTCTATTTAATCCTGAAGCCGATAAATTTACTTCACCAATAAAGTAATCCTCTTCACCATCTACGATAATAGCTTCAACCTGATCTTTAGCCGTAAATCCATCTAAAGGATCTTTTTCAGCTTCATATGATAATATAAGAATATCTTTATTATCTTTATATGCACTCGGCTCTCCTGTAAGCTCCACATAAGGATGAGATTCTGTTTCTGTCTTTAGAATCGCTTGCCAAAGCTCTCTTGTGGATATTGGCTTAACATTCAACTCAACGTTAACAATATCAACAGTTTTATCTATTAATAGTGGCTCTATTTTTCTCTGCTTTAACTGAAATTGTTTAATTGCATTTTCAAAACTATAAATTTGTCGAACCCGTCTATTGAGCGCCTCTAAGTTACTTGCTCGACCTTGAGAAACACGAATAGCAAAAGGAAGCTCTAAGGCAGCCTTTTCAATATCTCGAGGAAAAATGCTATCTCTTTTTTTAGGAGCTAGACCATGTTCAAATGCAAAACTAACTTGGTTGAAGAAAAGCCTAAAAAATCCACCTAAGCCATAAACACTCATAACTAAGCCAGAAGCATTGTTAGAGCTTTCTTCTATTGATACATATAGCTTACCGTTATCTGGATATACAATCAGGGGTTCAAAACCATCTTTAGCCCCACCAATTTCGATATCAATAATTTCAACTGATGGCTGCAATATTTTTTCAGGGTTTAATACCGCATCTTTAAAACGAGTTAATTCTCTAAAACCAAAGTCAACATCTTCAAGTTCATGAATAATAGCCTTACTAATCGCTTCAAAGTGCAAGCTTTCAAAGCCCCAATCAATACCTAACAACTCAGAACTTACTTTCATCACTGCATAGTTATCACGAACAAAGGCAGAGCAATTAGGGGCATCTACAGGACTATATTCAGTATTAAATAACTCTTCTGCATCATGATGGAAATCTAAAACATCAATAATAAAAACATCGCAATGCTTATCTACCAGAATATTTTCAGGCTTTAAATCCCCATGAGCGAAACCTAATGAATGCATATGTTCAATATGTGCAACTAAACTGTTTATAATATCATGTCTACGATTACGCATTCGATAAGGATCTAAAGGCTCACCCTCAATCCACTCACTCACCAAATACAAAGAACAATCTCTTGCTGTAATACCATAATCTGCAATCGTAGGAATGAAGCTTAAGTTAAGACTTTGTAACTTTTCTACACGCTCTAAAAAAGACAATGTGCGCAGTCCAAGTCCTGTATTAATCTCTGTAGGATTTATATTATTCCAAACTTTCACGACACCATTATCAGATCTATAGACCTCCTTTAAATCAGATTCAGAAATGAACTCGACTTCAGGGTGCAATCGTCCAATTTTACTTGGCCTAACAAATCGTTCTAGTTCTTTAGTTGAAAAACTAAATGCTTCTTCTTTACTTGGTTCTTGCTTTGCCAGAGCATCTAAAAGATCACTAGCATTATTAAAACCTTCACCCTTAAATGCATTTAATAACGTATCACCATACCATTCAGTGCATTGTGAAATTTGATTTAACAGCTCTTTTTCAAATACTGGCGTTAAACGTTTTGCTTTAATAATTGCCCATGCAATAACAGCAAGACGAGAAACATCATTTTGATATGGTGATAATGAAGGTGTTGTTTGGTTATATACAGACAATTCATCACGAATATTACCCACAGTTTCTTTCTTACGATCAAATGCAGAGATAAAATTAGATAGAGCAACGCGCTGCCCAGTACTTAACCAAATACTATGTTTACCGATATCTCGATGCGCAAGCTGTAATTGGTGTAAATCTGCAAAACGAGCCACTAATACTTTAACTAAGTTTATTCGCTCATCAATTGATAAATTTCCACCATACGTAGCTATAAAATCATTTAACCGCTCATGCCCATGAGGTAACTCTACCACTTCATTATATTGTGAAGTTATCTTATCTTTAGTAGGTATTGTTAGAGATGAAACGCAATGCTCATATAACCTTCTATTTTCTCTTCTTATCTTAGTAAGGACTTCTCGTTCACGAGAGGCTATTTTTATACGTCCATCTGGAGTCTTTGCATCATAATTTGAAAGCTTGTCAAAGTCCCAACTTCGAATGATTGCACGATCGTTTTTATCAGCCACACTTTGAGCAAAGTATTCTTTATACACTTGATTAGGATGTTCAAAAATTTGTTCTTGCCCTAACCAACCATCAACAGATAAGGGTCTTGCTTCTACTTTTTGATCATTAAGCAATAAACTCTTTTCTAAAAGCGGAATATCTTGAAGTAGTACTTTTGCGTTGGGATGCGGAGTAAAACGCTTATTAAACTTATGCTCATCCACACATAATTGAGAAAATTCTTTTAACGTTATAGTATGAGCCAAGTCACTTACATTGATACCAGAAAAATCACTATCCCCACTCATTACCACTAAAAAATGGACATGAGGAACACGACCTTCATTTTTAAATTTTTTAGCAAAGGGCTTGAGTAAATTTTTAAGTAAAAACTCTTTATTACGAGTCACCTCTACAGGAGATTTCCCTCGATCCTCATTACCCCAAAACCATTTCCCTCGATTTGAAGTAATCGGCTTACCATTCCAATGTTTAAGTTCAACAATAAGAATATTACAGTGAGTTACAATTAATAAATCGATCTCCCCCTGTTTATTTTTATTGATAAAACGAAAGCCAGCATATCCTTTCCACCCCTCATTAAAGGATTTCTTCAGCACTTTAGAAGAATTAAGCTTTTGATTTTTATTCTTATCTTGTACTTTGTGACAAATAGAATTAGTCAGTACATTTTCAATCTTTTTTATCGCATCGATTTCATGGCGTTCAAGCCCGCCATCCCAATATTTTATATTCATATTTTTCTTATTGTTGATTCGTCACAAAAAAACCACTTCTAATCGAGATTTAGTACCCAAGGTACTCACCACAACCTAGCCTCTAATGAAGCAGCTTTCATAATTGTCGCAAGATATCACTTAAAGCCTAGGTAAACTCTTGCTTTTATTTCATTTTCCTGAATTTTAATAAACAACTCAAGGTAACTCTATAAATTATGCGACTTTAAATATTCAATTGTCGATATTCCCCCCCTAATCACATAGAATTTCGTGATATACCATAAATATTTAAACCTTGTATATTTAACCAGTATTTAATTTATGCATAATTGAGGAAATAATTTTGTGTAAGCTGCAATTATGACTACTAGTTCAAGAAATATGACTTCTGTTTTCATGACAGAACAAGACAAAGAAATCGATACAAACGATTTTTTAGATAACTGTGAAGAAGAAGAGTTTTTTCTACTCCGAACGGAGATAGAGAAGCATAGAAAGACTCAACCAATTGCACTGTGTAGTGTTTGTTTTCAGCCCGTTGTACTTCGAGCAAATACACACAGGACTACTTTTTTTGCTCATGTAAAAGATTCTGAAGATTGCCCAGTAAAAACTACGACCAACTTAACGCAAGAAGAAATTCGTGCGATGCAATATAATGGACAAAAAGAAGGACGTTTACATAGAGAAAATAAGGAAAAAATTTCACAACTACTTATCCAAGATCCCCTCTTTGAAAATAACGTAAGTATAGAAAAAACATTTCGAGAGAAACACCCTGTTGGTATAGCTAAACAATGGCGTAGACCAGATATATCAGCAAAATTAGCATCGGATAAAAGAGACGTTGTTTTCGAATTACAAATATCAACAACATTTCTTGATGTAATAATCCATCGAGAAGAATTTTATAAACAAAATGATGCCTATATAACGTGGATTTTTCTTTCTTTTGATCAAAAAAAATTTACAACGCTCGACATTGCTTATGCCAATAAAGCTAATATTTTTGTATTTAATCAAGAGGCTCTTTATGAATCTGAAAAACGTAATTCCCTTATTCTAAAGTGCTATTATAGAAAACCATACATGACAGAAAATTTAGATATTGGCTATTCATGGACATCTGAATTTGTCGATTTTTCAATTTTAAATTTTGATGAAGAAAATAAAAAAATATTTTACATCGATACAGGAAAGCTTAAAAATGATGTAATTAAGCAAATTCAAAATGAGCGAATTAGGATCAAATCTGAAAAATTAGAAGCTGAACGTATTGCACGTGAAGCCCTACGTTTACAAGAACAAAATGTATATGATGAACAAAAAAGGTTTGAGAAATATCAACAATCATACCCTAATTTTAAAACACCAACACAATACAAAGAAAAAAACCATAGACATAAACAGTTGTCGACCAAAGTCGTATCACATAAATCATATGGTGAAGCTGTAATTTGCAAAAAATGTTTCATTATAGGTAAACCCAAAAAGCTTGGAAGATTATTTGTATGCGCTAAATGTGGTCATGAGTGCAATTAATCATAGCAGTCTTTCTATATAATACCTTCTGTATTATTCCATCATTTTCTGCCCTTTAACAAGAAGGAAGTACTCACTTGCAAAAGTGGCACTTCCACTATTTATTCAATAATAATTCTCACAACATCACGAAAAATCACCTAACTCAATTCGCTCAATCATCTCTAACACCCTATTCTTACCATCTTTTAGCTTCAGTACTTCTAGCGGTGTTAAGCCATTTAAAGGCTGTTTTGGAGTAGAAAGCCATTCATTGCAAAGTGCTTCATCATTAAATAATTTGTACAAACACTCTCTTACATCTCTATCGATATTGCTATTCATAACTAATTCCTTTTCCTTATAACTTACAGAACCAAGTTCATCTTTTTCAATCAGAGTGTCCCTTAATTATTTCTCTCATATATAAATACTAATAATTAAAGGACACTTAATGTCATTGTACATAAGTCATCAATTGATATTCTAGCTCGAAGAGCTAGTTAAAAAGCATGCTACGCATGCAAATTCGATTAATGTAACTACACTCATCCGTCCTTTCATTAATCATCATTATTAACTAATTGATAATCATTTACAGACTCAAAACCTCTTCACTTCCACCCGTTACTTAAATGTAATCAAAACAACCACAGAATGTTAATTTGAGAAATTTATCATATCCCTATGTTATTAAAGTCGAATATTAACACCTATAATTTGACAACCAAAATAAAGACAAAAAAGCAAGATAAATATTTTATTTTATTTTCCATCTTGCTAATATTTAGATCCATTTGATTTATTATGGGGATTTTTAACACTTCAAAAAAATTGGCTTCATACAAGGTTTTTTGTCTATTTACTGATGAAAAACAATAATCATAGAATACGTCAAATCAAATTTTTAATATTACATAGGCGTTATATGAACACTCCATATCAATCTCAAATAAAAAACGTAAACAACCCAGAATCATTAAAAGTAACCCTTCACGTAGGTGCCTATAATGATAAATTAGCCAGCAACAGTGACAGGAATGACTTAGTTGTAGGTGACATCTATCACGCAGCTAACACATATAAAGATATGCACAATGTATTACGAAGGATATGCGTACAAACAGATAAAGCGACGGAGAAACAAACCATTGATTCCATTCTAGCTGGAATAAAACACTCCATTGAAATCATAATCAACAGCATCTGTATTTCTCTTGAATCCGATTTATTGAATAATTACCGTACATTCACAGATGCTTATAAGTTAACAGGTATAGAACAATTCAAAAAATTAGCTATAGAAGAAATCACCTCTATGACACCCCATCTTATTCCTAATGATTATGCGTCCAAAGAGCTAGTGAAAGCCTTCAATATGTCTCAAAATGACGCTGAGAGTGAAATAAGGGCATCTAACTCAAACGTCTATAATGCAGTCAAAAAAACATTACAACTCTCTAGTGGTGAAACCATTTCAAGCTTAGATGATATTACCTTTAAAAAAAATCATATCACAATAATAAAAGCAGGTATGGGACAAGGTAAAACCACTCGTGTGAATAAAGAATGTGTACATCTATTACAGGTAAATCCTCAAGCAAAAATTGCATTTATTAACTATCGAAATGCACTGTGCTCTAAATTCCACACCGATATTGAACTATTACACGGTTCTCCCATTTCATTAGCAACACATAATGAAAAAAATTTAGGGTTGCTAGAACAAGCATCTATCATCACTACATCAATTAACTCATTACCAAAAGTGATGCCTTATGTGCTTAAAGCTGATTTAATTATTTTCGATGAATCAGAAAAAGGCATCATGTCAATAGCAGGAAAACATTATAAAAATGAACAGCATGCCGAAAAATCATACGACGCCCTTGAGAATTTATTGCAGCAACAAAAACAAATTATTTTACTCGACGCGGATACTTCAGATGATATCACCGTTCGCTTTATAAATCATATCAACGTTAATAGTGTGAGTATTTACAAAAAACAAACCGATAATATTTATTCTAAATATAAGGTTATTATTCAGCACCGTGACGCCACATTAGCCACTGGAATAACATCAAAACTGGTTGCTTTTGATCGTGTTCGCATATTGTGGAATGAAATAAAAAAATTATCTTTTGAATCAAACAGACATGATAGTTACAAAAAAGCTCTGGATGCAGGTATTTTAGTCGTTTGCGGTGCCACAAAAGAAAAAGGAGAAGTAATTGAATTTATTAGAAATCCAAACCAAGAAAGCATGAAATATCAACGCATATTTTACTCTCCTTATCTTGGCTCAGGATTTAGTATTACCTGCGATTTTTCAGATGAGATCACAATTGTAAGCGATAATATATTAACGCCTATGGAACTATTACAAATGTCTTTACGATTCAGAGCAGTAAAGACAATTAAGTTTGCAGTGCAAAAAAAACATACACAAATAAAGGCATACTCTTATAAATCAAAAAATACGCCCTTTGATTTTAATGAAATGAAAAAATCAACGGAAGATAGTTCTTACAGATTAAAAATGAACACCCCCTTAGCTCTATACCATACTTTGAATGAATTAGGTTTTAATATTCATATAGAAAAAATCACGACCAATGAAAAAACAAAAAAATCATTAATAGATACTTTATTAAACAATAAAATATCTACAAAAGATGTAGATTTTATAGAAAACGCTAAAAACATTAATGATATTTCAGATTTTCTCATTAGTCACACCACTCTAACAAAAGAGCAAAAATTCAGCTTTATTAAATATGGTATTGCAAATGAATTAAACATACCTACTAGTCAAGTTGATAAACAGACTATCCTTTTTTACTCTGATTTTAAAATGAAAAACTTAACAACAAAACTAAACAATCATCATCTATCAGATAAAAATATAGACGATGAAGATAAAAACATCCTCATCGCGATAAGTGAAATACTAAATATTATGAATGTAAGGTTTGAACACAAAACTATGCTATCAACTCAAACATACCAATTAACATATGACCACTTGACAAATAAAAAGGATTTATTTCTTCCTTATTTTACTACAAATAGTTTTCGTAATAGAAGTGAACAAACTATGAATCATGTTAAAAGAACAGTAAATAAATTACTTAAAATACTAGGATTCAAGGTAGAAACTGTAGGATCAAACAAAAACAAATCTCGTGATGTCTGCGTTAGTATGCACCCTCTTGCTAAGCGTTATATTGCAAATGCATAAAAGCGTCAGGCAGAAAGTAACCGTCATCAACTATATCAATTTGTAATTATGAGCTTTGTGATAATGTTCTTCCCGAAAACCAGGTAAACGTTCACCGCAATAAGGGCAAAATATCACGTTAAACGCTGTCTGCCAGATAATATCTCCAACATTCATCAATTCGTGGCTATGTTCTAAATCACCCTCTTGAGCTTCTTCTGTGATGAATATAAACCACTCTTTATCAGAACTATAATTATCTGTGTGTACGAGATTAACTTGTTCAGGCATCGCTTGACAGGAATGTCTTGTGCACATAATTGGTCCCTACTAAATAAACTCAAGAGTATCGAAATTTTTTCGTTGGTTAGATTTATATCTATTACAACCGTATAAACCAGGTACTCGGTTTTCCTTTGCTTCTGAAACCGTGTTAATTAGTTGATTGTTCGCATAATTACGTTTATTCATTCTTTTATTTCCAAACTCTTTTTTATCATAAGGAGAACTATTAGCTATTTTTACTGCTTCTTTATCTGAAATACTTTCATAACTAACTTTAAATTCCTTTCCCTTATTATTATTAACTTCAACATTAATAATTTCCTTTTTCTTACTTCTTTTAAACATCACTTGAATCGAATTCATTTTAATCTCTCTGTATTTTATACACATTGTTTAGATGCATATAATAAAACATAAGAAATCAACGTTGTAAATATTTATTTTCAACAACCTATAAAATAAACCACCTATAAATACAATAACTTATGCCGCCAGCTCAGTATTTATCTGGCGGCAAAAATATAATGTAAATTTAGTTATTAATGATTGACAGGAATTATAGGTCCATATATTGTAATTTTTAATACAGAGTATTTACCCCAGCCTTTGTATTAAAAATTAATTCTATAATAAATAAGCAGATCAGGGGCTATTTTATTTAGGATATATACAATGAACAACATGACAAACACTTTAATAGCTAACAACGAAAGCATTTCGGTTGAACTATCTCCATGCCATTTAAAATCCAGTTTTCTTGTAAATGGGCGTAAAATAAAAATTCCTACGTCACCATTAGAGCTTTGCCTACTATTCTCCCAAAAATACAATCTGATATTATCTAGCTATAGATTTACTCCTTGTAAGTCCTGTATTACAGCTACACTATCTAAGCGATTAACGTCTGAGATTGAAAGTTTTGATGAGGTCTTGTTTGTTACATTTGCTATCAACAGTTCAGATCTTAAATCAAACCATCTTCAATTTGATGCAGAAAAGGAAGATTACAAAATTTATCTCATTAATAATCTCTCTACTTTGGTTGCTTTAGAAGAACAACTAATATGCATTGGTGATTGCTTATAAATGACGTTATTACTTAAAAGTGGGGGAATACCTATAGATAACAATACTCCCATGTTTGTTATTATACATAAAATACTTAAGAGTCAATGAGTTAAAGTACTTTACACGCATAAATAACTCAGATATATTTAGCTCATAGACATTGAGCAGCTAATCTTTCCATCTAACAGGTGGCTTAAAGAAAAAACTTAAACACATAAAAACTAGTTCAACTAATCATTATGTGACCTTATCTGCTTAACTAGCGGCTTAAAGAAAACAGAAATTAAGTTAATAGCATAGCTTATGCCTATATTCCGCGCCAACAGGCGGTTAACCGTTGGACAATAAGGCCGAGTTTTCTCGGCCTTTTTTGTTTCCGCTGATCACCCAACAATTAAATTAAGTCTTACATACTAGGTATGTACCTATAGAATTGAATCCTGTTATCTTCATTGTGTATGAAGAAATAGATATTCGTTTATTGCCAGCGTTTCGCTGGCTTTCAAAGTAGTCTCATATTTAATTATTTAACCAGTATCCGTGCTTTTCGGATTCGCATCTCATAAGCCTCTATTTTTATATTCTCACCACATGAATCATCAGCACCACGCCTGAAGCGGTTACAAGCATAAAAAGTCTCCCTATCTAGATTCATTTTCACAACAAGTAACCATCGTTCTTGTGCCACAGATGCTCAATCTCACCACAGCAACAATACCTAAAATCCTCAGTTTACTCTGGTCGATTAGAAAACACTAAATAAAGACATTTGTCCCTATAATTCTAACCTTCTCTAACTGAAGAAAAAACAAATAGTACACACTCTTACCCAAATAATTAATAATAAAAAAGTTTTTTAATATGTGGAATCAATAAAATGTTTCAAATAAAACTGAGAGATAACGAATGGCTAATAACGTTTGGTAATGCATTTAATGATGCTAGTGAATTTGCAGATGAGGTGAATGGTCGCGTTTGCAATGCTAGTGAACAACCTTGCTTAAGCGGAAAAATGTTTTTTAGTGCTGCTTCTTACGTTGTTATTTTCAACCCTCTAGAGCTTGAACCAGAGTGTTTTGATCTGGTAACTGAATACGTATATTTACGAGAAAAATTAAGAAGACTTGAACAACAAGCCAAAAACATTGGTTATGGTAGCGATAGAAACGATAAATTTGGTAATAACTTTGAATACCAAGCTAAGTGTAAAGATAAAGAAATAAAATTTAGAAAAGATAATGATTTTAAATTTTATTACCTTAGCAATGAGATTAAAGAAGTATACGAAAGCATAGTGCCACAACCTTGGTAATTCATAAATTAAAGAAAGAAACTGACAAGTTTCTCCTATCTTTTTTTAGATTGATTTATTAACTACCTCCATGTATTCCAATTGAAGTAAAACCCAAAATGGTGCATACTCTAGCCCAAATGATTAATAATAAAAAAGATATGGATAAACTCAACTACGCACAAAAACAAAGATTGGCTTACATTGACTTTAAGCTGATGTTTGTAGGTCACTTTACGCGTTCAGAAGTGGTTGAACACTTTAAAATGGGCTTATCTAATGCCACGAGAGACATTAACCTCTACAAAGAATTGGCAAGCGATAACTTAATCTATGACAACGCAGAAAAGTGTTATTTCCAAACAGCCAAATTTACCCCACTGTTTAATCACAACAATAACGACACACTTGCCAAGCTAGCCACCAAATTATCAGGTGAAGACAGTGTGATTAACGGGTTAGGTATTCCTTTTGAAGCGCCAAGTCAGCTTAATGCACCTAACATTGATATTGTCGCCGTATTAACTCAAGCGGCATTAAATACCAAAGCCGTCAACATCCGTTATGTTTCATTAAGTAGCGGTGAAAGTAATCGCATCATCGTGCCTCACTCCATTGTCGATAATGGATTACGTTGGCATATTCGTGCTTACGACTGTCAAAGTAAACAATTTAGAGATTTTGTTATTTCACGCATCATTAAAGCAAAATTATCAGACAACGTAATCAAAGAAGATCAGACAATACTGGCAGATAAACAGTGGATGCGATTTGTGCCATTAGAATTAGTACCGCATCCAAACAATATCAATTATCCAAAAGCCATAGAGTTAGATTACTCAATGCAAGATGGAAAACTCAATATAGAGGTTCGTGCGGCATTAACAGGCTATCTACTTCGCCGTTGGAATGTCGATTGCTCTGAAAACGCAACGCAACATACAGCAGAGCATCAACTGTGGTTAGCTAATAGAGCCACCCTATATGGCGTAGACAATCTACACTTAGCTTCTGGTTACTTAGCACAAACAACATCAGACAACACACTTACCACTCATTTAGGAGCAAACAATGGCAGAGCATAAACTATACCTCGGCGACCTAATCGGTGGCAGTTTGATGATCAAAGAAAGCCAACTGATAGCAGAGCTATTATTGACTGACCCAACCAAAGAGCAATGGGATGATGCAATTGTCGATCAAAATATTCTACAAAAGCGCTCACCTGCGTCTGCAAAACGTAATGCCGCAACCATAAGAAAACGCATTGGCTCACTTAATAACGATTTTCTGCACGCGCTGTCCAAAGCCAATCACGAAGAGGCCGCACAATTGATGATGGCAGCAACACTCATCAACTCTCCTCTTCTTGCTGATTTTATGCGTACCGTCGTTATGGATGCCAAACGCATGTACCGTGAAAGCATAGACAGCAAAGATTGGGAATACTTCTGGGAAGACAAATCTCGCCTTTACCCTGAGTTTGCCGAGATGTCAGAGTCATCGACCTACAAAATTGCCCAAGTTGCTTTTAAAGTCATGACCGATGGTGGTTTTTTAGAAAGCACAAAAACTAAGATTTTAACCAACATCTATATTACGCCTGATGTTCGTACTCTTCTTATTGATATGAATAAAGAAGACATTATCCAAGCGATGGAAGCTTACTAATGCAGCAATTACAGCAACGACTCGACACCATTCAATCGCGTCTGGAAAGCGAAGGCTTTCTGCAAAACAAAGAGCTGGGTGGTGAAATCGGTTTTTATATTTTCGATTACAAGCCAGAGCAAGAATTAGCGGTTCGTGAGCACATTTCAGTATTAGAGAAAAAACTCACCAATCGAGGTTACACTTTTGCTAGCATCAATCTGTTTGAGATGATCGTTAAGCTACTAGAATCACGTCGTTTATTGGATAAATCCTTCAAAATGCAATTTGAGAAAGGCGATGAAGCTCTATTTAAAGCATTAAAAGGCCCACTAGAGCAAAACCGTGTCGCTGAATTTATCGTTCAAGAAGCCAATATTGAGAATTGTGATTTCATTATGCTTCATGGCCTTGGTAGTGTGTGGCCTATCGTTCGAGGTCATGGCTTGCTTAATGCCTTACACGCTAAAGTAGGACAAGTACCAACAGTGATGTTCTACCCTGGCGAATACGATGGCGCATCATTAAAGCCGTTTGGACGAATCGAATCCAACAACTATTATCGAGCCTTTAAGCTTGCTTAATTGCCTTATATAACAAGTCGTAATGCAGCACGTTACAAAAACAGAGTAACCAAGTGCATTAACCAAAATTAAAATAAAAAATTAGCTAGGAAACCACCATGCAGTTACAGCAGCTATTTAATAAAGACATTACTCGCCCTATTAATGGTGTAGTAAAAGCCGATCAAGTTGAAAACGACACCGTCTTCATTGAATTAGACGAATACGTTATTACCGCCGAGCTTAAAGGCCATATTGAGCAATTTTTCAAATACTACATGCCATCAGTGGATGATCCTAAAAAAGCATCAATGACGGGCAAATCAGGCATTTGGGTATCAGGTTTCTTTGGCTCAGGTAAATCGCACTTCATCAAAATCATGTCTTACCTACTTAAAAATGTAGAGACCACCCATGAAGGCGTAAACAAACGTGCTATTGACTTCTTTGAGCAAAAACTTGAAGAAGACCAAATGCTGCTGGGCGATATGCGTCGTGCAATTCAAAAAGAAAACAACGTTATTCTATTTAACATCGATAGCCGTGCTGATACCGATGATAAAGAAGACGCAATCCTGAAAGTATTCCTAAAAGTATTCAATGAAAAAATGGGCTACTCAGGCGATCACGCTCATATTGCCGATTTAGAACGCGATCTAGATGCTCGTGGCAAACTGCAAGAATTCCATCGTGTATTTGAAGATTTATCGGGTTCATCGTGGTTAGAAGAACGTGACTCTTATGACTTCTACCGTGATGATCTAGCTGCTGCATTTGCACAAGTAACAGGCCAATCAGAAGACGCAGGTCGTCAAGCCATTGAGCGTTTAGAAAATAACTTCAGCCTAGACATTCAAAACTTCTGTAAATGGGTTAAACAGTACCTTGATGGTAGCTCAGAGCGTCGTATTAGCTTCTTCGTCGATGAGATTGGTCAATACATCGGTCAAAATACCCAAATGATGCTTAAGCTGCAAACCATCACAGAAAACCTAGGCACTATTTGTGAAGGTCGCGCATGGGTTGTAGTTACCTCACAAGAAGACATTGATGCTGTATTAGGCAAAATGCAAGAAGGCTCACGTAAGAACGATTTTTCACGCATTCAACAACGTTTTGATCGTATCTCTCTTTCAAGCTCCAACGTAAACGAAGTTATCGAAAAGCGTCTGCTTGATAAAACAGATCCAGCAAAAACGGCACTAGCTGCGTTATACAATGAAAAAGGCGACATCATTCGTAGCCAGTTAAGTTTTGAGCACACCAACAAAGCCGAGTTCTCAAACTTTACTGGGGCAGATAATTTCGTATCAAGCTACCCGTTTGCACCATACCAATACAACCTTATTCAGAAAGTGTTTTCTGGCATCAGTCAAGCTGGCGCGGCAGGTACACACTTAGCAAAAGGTGAGCGTTCATTAATTGAAGCCTTCCAAACCGCAACCAATCAATTTGTCGATGACAATATTGGTCGTTTGATCCCACTTTACAGCTTCTACCCATCTATTAAGAAGTTTTTAGATACCGCAGTGGTACGTGATATCAACCAAGCATCAGAGAAAAGCTCTATTACCGAGTTTTCTGTTCAGGTACTACAAACGCTATTTATGATCCGTTATGTTGAAGAGATGAAATCCACCATCGACAACATCGTAACGCTATGCATCTCAGAAGTGGATCAAGACAAACGTCAACTTCGTATTGATATTACCAACAGCCTAGACGCATTAGAAAACAATAACCTAATTGCTCGCCAAGGTGACGAGTACATCTTCTTAACCAACGAAGAAAAAGAGATCGAAAAAGAGATCCAAAATACAGAAATAGAATCATCAGATGAAACCGCAGAACTAAGCAAGATTCTGTTTGAAGAGATCTTAAAAACCAACAACAACTACCGTTACCCAGAAAACAAGCAGGATTTCCCTGTTTCACGCTTCTGTAATGGTCAACCGTTTGATCGCACAACCGATAACGACTTGTTGTTAAAAGTGATTTCACCTATCGACTCTAGCTACGATGAAATGAACGATGCGGTATGTGGCAACGAATCATCAGACTCTATCCTTATCAAACTGCAAGACCAATCGCGTTTATTTGGTGAGCTACGTACTTACATTCGTACCGCAAAATACACCAAACGCAATGCAGGCCGTGATGCCGATATGGAAGTCTTGATCCGTGCAAAAGCCGCAGAAAACAGTGCTCGTCGTAAACAGCTCGTCACTGAGCTAGAAGAGCTGATCAAACAATCGGATTTCTACGTACTAGGTCAAAACTACAACACCAAAGGCGCAACACCAAGTGCCATTGTTGATAATGCCTACTGCCATGTAATTGAAAACACCTTCAGTAAACTAAAATACGTACAACCGTACACAGGCGATATTCGTCAACAAATTCAACAAACCCTAATTGTTGATGATTTAAGCCAAATGAACATCGACTTATCTGATGTAGAAGCGAATCCTCGCGCACTCACAGAGATGGAACAGCATATTGCCATCAGTGATGAGTACGGTCGCCCTATTACCGCGGGTGACATGGTGAAGAAATTCTCTCGCCGTCCATTTGGTTGGAATGATAACGAAATTATCTTGATGATCGCACGTTTAGCGGTTGCTAATAAGCTAACATTGCAAGCCAACCAACAAGACATCGCTTTACGCAGTGCCTTTGAACATCTGGATAAAACCGCCAAGCGTGCAAACTTACGTATCCGCCGTATTCAACAACAATCAGAAGCGAACCTGAAAAAGGCCGCAACTCTGTATAAAACCCTGTTCCACAAAAATGCGCCATCAACAGAAAAAGAGTTATTCGAGCAAGCAAGCCAACTATTAAAAGGCATGTTAGCCAAGCTGAAAGACTTTAAAGCAAAATCCACTACAGGCACATTCCCAGGCACAAATGAAATTGAAGATGGCATCATGCTGCTTTCATCATTACTTGAGCAGCAAGGCAGCTTTAAGTTCATTGATGAATTACTGCGTAAAGGTAACGAATTAGAAGACTTTGAAGAAGAGTTTGAAGATCTAGAAACCTTCTACGAAACTCAGTTCTCAACATGGCAAAACCTAGCAAGCGCACTCACCGTTGAGTTTGCTAAAAACCGCTACTTGCTTGAAACCTCAGAGAGCGCAAAAACAGCATTAGATAAGCTAGAGGCGATTTATAAAGACAAACGTCCTTATGGCAAAATCCGTCAAGTACAAGGCTTAATTGAAACGGTACAAACCGTTAATAATGAGTTTTTGGCAAGCAGCCGTACTAACGCAACAAATAAGCTGCAAGCAGCGATTGAAAATGTACAGGAGCACATCTCAGAATCGAAAGCACCTGATAACATCAGTCACAATGCCCTGCGTCCACTGCAACAGTCACTGCAACGTTTAGATAAATTAACCAGCATTGCAGAGATGAATGAAGAAGTGCGTAACTCTAATGAGTTGGTTGAACAAGCCGAGCAGATCATCAATGCTTATATTGATCAACAAACCAAAGAAGCAGAGCGTCAAGCTGCATTAGCCATAGAGCGAGCAAAACAAGCAGCTAGCACGCCAGATGCATCAGAGCCATCAAATAACTATGGGGCAGCAACCAAAGAAACCCTAACAGTGGCAGAGCCAATCGTAAAACCGAAAGCGAAAAAAGTGGTAACGATTGATACAGGCTCTATCTTCCGTGATCTTGGTGACAACAGTTACTTAGAAACCGAGCAAGAGCTAGACGCTTACCTTGCTGCACTGAAAACACAGTTATCAGAGTTAATCGCCTCTAACCACAAGGTACGAATTAAATAATGGCATTGCCAATAGATATTCACGCTCTCCTTAAGGGGAGCGTCATTGAAACCGAGCGTATCGAATTTAAAACAGGATGGAATCCTGAAGTGATCGTGCGCTCGATTTGTGCTTTCGCTAACGATTTAAACAACGTCGGCGGTGGCTACATCGTCGTGGGTGTTGAAGAAAAAAATGGCGTTGCGGTATTACCTCCTATTGGACTTGAAGCCAGTAAACTGGATGAGATTCAAAAAGAGTTATTACGTGTCTGTCACTTTATTCAGCCTGATTACTTCCCAGTGGTTCACCCAGAAAAAATAGGCGACCGTTATATCCTGATAATTTGGTGTCCACCAGGTCAATATCGACCTTATAAAGCACCAAAAACACTAGGTAAAAAAGACCAAATCAATAAGCCTTATTATGTGCGTCGCATGTCTTCTACCGTAGAAGCAAAAGACACCGATTTACAGAGGCTAATGGATTTTGCAGGCAGAACCCCCTTTGATAACCAAATCAATTATCACGCCTCTATTGATGATTTAGACCAAGTGCACATCAGTAACTTTTTACACACCATAAAGAGTGATCTTCGTGCAGAACAACCGAACCTCTCTACTTCTGAGTTATGTCGCCAAATGCGCATTGCCAATGGTTCAAGTGAATCATTACATCCGCTGAATATTGGCTTACTCATGTTTGCCAATAAACCGCATGAATTTTTCCGTGGCGCACGCATAGAAATGGTTCATTACCAAGACGATATTGGTGATAAATTTCAAGAAACCTATTTTGAAGGCCCAGTATGGATGCAACTTAAAGACGTATTACGTCACATCCAAACTCATGTGATAAAAGAACAAATTATCAAAATTGATGGACAAGCCGAAGCCAAGCGTTTTTATAACTATCCGTTTGAGTCTCTTGAAGAAGCAATTTCTAATGCTGTCTTTCATAAAGGGTATGACAGACAAAATCCGATAGAGATAAATATTCGTCACCATCGTATTGAAGTGGTTAACTTCCCAGGCCCACTGCCCCCAGTTAACCAAACCATGTTAAATGGTGATTTAATTATCGCTAAAGATTGCCGTAACAGCCGTTTAGGTGACTTTTTAAAAGAGTTAGATTTAACCGAAGGTCGAGGCACTGGCATTCCAAAGATCCGTCGTTTTATGCAAAAAAATGGATCACTAGAGCCACAATTTATCACCGATGACGATAACAATTATTTTGTGACTATCTTGCCGATTCACCCTGATTTTATCGGAGAAAATCCAACAACCGAACAAGAACCGACTAACTCACCGATCAAGTCAGCGACTAAGTCAGCGACTAAGTCATCCGTTAAGGTAGAGCTAAGCGAACCACTTAAAAAGTTACTGTTCGCACTCGAACAAACGACACTGTCTGCTGCTGAATTATTACAAGCCCTTGAGCTAAAACACCGCCCAAGCCTACGTAATAACTACATTGCTCCAGCGTTAGAGCAAGAGCTAATTGAATATACCATTCCAGAAACACCTAAGAGCCGCCTGCAAAAATACAGAATAACTCAACACGGTCAGGCTGTGATTAATCAACTAAAAGATGATAAATAATGAACACCAACAAATTAAAAGCTTACGCTCCTAAAGCCCGTTTGGCTTTTATGGAAGCCGTAACAAAGCGAGCAGCGTTTCTTGGCTTATACGCTGACCGCATTGCAGAAATGACCATTGATGGTGACAGTGCCGTCATTGAAGGCCGTGTATTTACTCGCCAGCAAGGTCAACAACGTGCCCAACTCGTTAAACGTATCGAAGAGCTAGGCACGAACAACGATAAGTTCGTATTAAAAGACGGTTTTAACCAATTCATTAACGAAACAGCCTTTACATGGTTCAACCGCTTAACGGCTATCCGTTACATGGAAGTGAACGAATACCTTGATCATGGTTTCCGTGTATTAAGCAAAAGCGAAGGCGCACAATTTGGTGAAGGCTTTGAGATTTTAGGTTCAGCGGCAGACGTAGCTGATGACCTAGGCTTAAACAAAGAAAGCATCATTGATATGGTGCTAGATGGTAACAAAGAAGAAGAGTTATACCGCACAATTCTTCTAGGTCAGTGTCATCAACTAAGTGAAGCCATGTCTTTCATGTTTGAAAAACTGGATAATGCAACCGAACTACTACTGCCAGATAACCTGACAAAAACCGATTCCATTTTGAAAGATTTGGTTAACGATATCCCAGAAGATAATTGGCGAGAGATTGAGGTCATTGGTTGGTTATACCAGTTCTACATCTCTGAACACAAAGATGCGGTTATTGGTAAAGTCGTTAAACGCGAAGACATTCCTGCGGCGACTCAGCTATTTACCCCTAACTGGATTGTTAAGTACCTCGTGCAAAACTCTCTGGGTCGTCAATGGCTTGCTACCTACCCTGACTCTGAACTAAAAGAGAAGATGGAGTATTACATCACCCCTGCCGAGCAAAGTGATGATGTTATCGAGCAACTAAAAGCCATTACGCCAACCAGCATTGATCCAGAACAGATTAAAGTGCTCGACCCTGCTTGTGGTTCAGGCCACATCTTGGTGGAAGTCTATGAAGTGTTGCGTGAAATCTACCTAGAACGCGGCTACCGCTCACGTGAAATTCCAGAACTAATCCTTACTAAAAACATTTATGGTTTGGATATTGATGATCGCGCAGCGCAAATGGCAGCCTTTGCGGTGCTAATGAAAGCGCGTGAGGATGACAAGCGCATTTTCTCGCGTGACATCAAACTAAATATCCGTTCTATTCAATCAACTGAAAACCTGAACATCAACCAGTTATGGGCAGATTTGGATTTAGATGGTAACCAAAAAACTGGTTCTATGGGTGATCTATTTGCAGAACCTCAACTAGAATTAGTTGAAGCTTCAGCAGAAAACAAGGTCTACCTTGATTTACTGCGTTACCTGAAAGAACAGTTTATTGATGCGAAAAACTTAGGTTCATTGATTGAGGTTGATAGCCAGCACCTTGAATCTTTAGCTACATTACAAGAAAAACTAACTGATAAAGAACAAGGTAGTGAGCCAACCACAAAAGAAGCAGCAGAAGTGCTACTTCCCATTGTGGGACAAGCCATTGTATTAGCCACTAAGTACGATGTAGCGGTAGCGAACCCGCCATATATGGGTTCAAAAGGTATGAACACTGCGTTAAAAGATTTTGCTAAGAAATCTTTCCCTAATTCAAAATCCGACCTTTTTGCTATTTTTATGGAACGCGTTTTTAACTTCTTAAAAGAAGATGGTTATAACGCTCAAGTCAACATGCAATCTTGGATGTTTTTATCTAGTTTTGAAAGTCTGCGAGAATCATTACTTGATGAAAAAACCATAATCACCATGGCTCATTTAGGTTCCAAGGCTTTTGGTCAGATTTCTGGGGAAGTTGTACAAACTACAGCATGGGTATTATCTAAGAAATACGTCAGAAGCTATAAGCCTTCATTTCTTAACTTAACCGAAGGAAACGAAGCAGCCAAAAAGGCCGCAATGATCGCACGTTTGAACCTGTTCAGTAACAATACTCAAGACGATTTCAAAAAGATTCCAGGGGCCCCCATTGCTTATTGGCTTTCACATCCTGCAATTCAGACATACTCGTTCGGGTTGTTAGATAGAAAGTTAATTTCTGACGGCTCCGTAAAGACAGGTAACAACGACAAGTTTCTTCGTAACCTATGGGAAGTGAACGCTTTTGAAATTGGAACAAACTCTAAATGGCGACTACACCCTAAAGGAGGAGAATACCGTAAGTGGTATGGAAATATAGATAGCGTTGTTCTCTGGACTGACTGCGCCCGTAAGCACTATAAAAGTGACCACATTGCTCGTATTCTTGACGAGAAGTATTGGAATTTAGAGGGGGTATCGTGGTCTGCAATTAGCTCTGGAAAGCCTTCATTTAGACTTTTAGATAAAGCACACGTAGCAAACAACGCTGCTTTATGCATTTTCCCAAAAAATATTTCGGTAGAAGTATTACTCGGCTACCTTAACTCAAGCTGTTTTGATTATTTCGTCAAGGTAAATACTCAAACCGTAAACTACCTTGTTGGTGATATACAAAGAGTTCCATACAAAGAACTTCTCGATAGCAATATTGTTGAACACGTCAGAGAAGCCATTGAAATTTCTAGGAATGATTGGAATAGTCAGGAAACTGCTCTTGAATTTAAAGCACATCAACTTATCGACTCAAAATATGCGAGTAGCAGTTCTATCGCTGATAACATCTACAAAATTATAAATATCAGCAATGAAAATGCCAAGACGCTAAAATGTATCCAGACAAGTATAAACACGATATTTGTTAAACATTTAGGACTTGAACACTTGATTGCTACAGATGTGAACATAGAATCTATCAAGTTGAGAAGCAACACTAATGGAGAAATTGAAGACAGTATTGTAAGCAAAGTGGTTTGCTCGTTTATCAGTTACTTTCTGGGCAATACGTTTGGTAGGTACTCCCTAGATCGCTCAGGCTTAATCTATGCTCACTCAGGCAACAACGGCTTCAAAGAGCTTGTTGTAGAAGGGGCATACAAAACTTTCCCCGCTGATGATGATGGTATCGTACCATTAGCTGATGAAGAATGGTTGTTTGATGATGATGCCACTACCCGCTTCCGTGAATTTGTGAAAACGGTTTGGGGTGAAGAGCACCTTCAAGAAAACATAGACTTTGTAGCTGAAAGCCTATGCTTAGATGCAATCAAACCGAAGAAAGGTGAAAGCTCGATGGATACCATCCGTCGCTATTTCTCTACTCAGTTCTTTAAAGACCATTTAAAAACGTACAAGAAGCGCCCTATTTACTGGCTATTTAGCTCAGGTAAAGAGAAAGCCTTTGAGTGTTTGGTTTATTTGCACCGTTATAACGAAGGCACGCTGTCACGCATGCGTACCGAGTATGTAACACCGCTGATGGGTAAACTAGAAAGCCGCAAGAACATTCTTAACGATTCAAAAGCAACCGCATCTGGTGCAGAACTGCGTGCGATTGACAAGGAACTGAAAACCATCGATAAAAAACAAGCAGAGCTTGTTAAGTTCGATGAGGAATTGAAGCACCTAGCAGAAATGAAGATCACTCTAGATCTTGATGATGGCGTTAAGGTGAACTACGGCAAATTTGGCAACTTGCTAAGTGATGTAAAAGCGATTCACGGCAAAGTGCCAGAGAAGATTAAGTAGTTACTGATTTAATTAGTATTGGATATGCACAGCCTTCGGGCTGTGCTTTTTATATGGAAAAAAAATGACAACATCAATTATCCAGCCTTGTGCAGCAAGACTCTTTAACACTTATTACCAACATACTCAGTCATCAAGTCTCGAAAGTCTTCAATATTTGGTTGAAGAAGCGTATAAGTTACACGAACGTCTCAGAAAAAATCCAATGTCTAAACTTGGATTATTCGAATTAGATGAGTTTCTACTTTTAAAAGCATTACGTAATTACTCAGTCCATCAAGGAGAGTTTTTAGGCGAAGCGTATTGCATCGACATCGAATTTGCTAAAAGTATGCAGTTGGAATTACTACGTGTTTGCTTAGTAAAAAAATCTACTGTCAATCTCGCTATCAACCACGAACCAACTTTAGAGCACGGGGAAGAAAACAAAATCAGCCGCATTCGAGGCCAACTTATCGATTTTGGTGATTTCTTCAACCTTGAACCTGTTATCTTTAACTTCATGGTAAAAGCCTACGAAAAGTTAGAATTAATGAATCTTGCTATTCCTGGTGAGGGCTACAAAGATATCCAGCAATCTTACCAACGCGAGAAATATTATAATTATCCTCATTATCTATCACTACATCCTGTTAATTGTGATGCAGAAAAAATCAAAGATAATCTGATCCCCCTAACCGATGCGATGATAGAAAAAGCAGGTTTACCAGAACCTGAATTAGACCCATTTCACCAATTCTCAACTCTTGAATTAAACTACAAAGAGTTAAGCCCTATAAATTATGAAGGCAATGACTATGACGCTATTCATCAAACATTAACACAGCAAATACTCAACAAACCAGATAGCTTATTAGTCGCGAAAGCACTACCTCAACACCGAGGAATGGCTTTTATTGACTCTGACAGCAGCATTTATGTCTCTTGTTTTAACATTAATGATCAAAGAGAGTTATTTGAAAAACACAACATTCAAATTGACCTATTTTTCTACCAGCCATCAATTGGAGAATTGTTAGCTCTATTTATTCACAACAATAAAATATTTCCAGTAATGCTGAACAAGCTAGATTTTGTCGCCATTTCAAAGCCAGTTGAAATGCCTAGTGAAATCGAATGGAATGAACTTATGGCATCAATAAAAGTACCTGCCAGTTCAAACAAAGTCGGTAGAAATAATCCATGCCCATGCGGGTCTGGTAAAAAATATAAAAAATGTTGTGCATAATATAATAGAAAATAATAAAAATGTTGTGCATAATATAATAGAAAATAATAAAAATTAATTAAACTCAGTTGGTGTAACCATGAAGGCAACAGAAAGTAAGTTATTCAAATTTTTACAAAAATCGGCTCAATTCATCATCCCGATATATCAGCGTCAATATAGCTGGACTCAAGAACAATGTGAGCAATTGTGGAAAGATATTGTTCGTGCAGGAACAACTGATCTTGAAGCTCATTTCATTGGCTCAGTGGTATACGTTGAGCGAGGACTTTACAGCCATAGTGATGTCCCTCAATTACTTGTGATTGATGGTCAGCAGAGACTAACCTCCACCACTCTATTAATCGCTGCATTAGTTTCAGAGTTAAATGACCGTAATACAGACGATACACCTGTCATTGATGGTACAAATGCTAAAAAGCTTAAGAAGTATTATCTTTGTAATGATGCCGAAGATGGTGATCTCTATTACAAACTTTTACTCACAAAAGCCGATGATAAAGAGCTAAGAGCAATCATCGACGATCAAGCAAAACACGATGATGATGCAACGTCTCGGGTTATTAAAAACTACCAGTTCTTCAAAAATAAGTTGAATCGCCTTAATAACGAGCAAGTATCAGAGATCTACCTAGGCTTACAAAAACTGCTCATTGTAGATATTGCTTTAGATCGTGAAAGAGATAACCCACAACTTATTTTTGAAAGCCTTAACTCAACAGGTTTAGACTTAAGCCAAGCCGATCTGATCCGTAACTTCGTACTTATGGGACTAGAGCCAAAACAGCAAAATATTTTATATGAAAGATATTGGTTCCCAATGGAAAGCGACTTTGGTAACGGGGAGTATAGCTGGCTATTTAATCAGTTTATGCGCGACTATTTGACGCTTAAAACTAACAAGCCACCAAGAATCAATGATGTTTATGAAGCATTCAAAAAGTATGTCAGTAGCTCACATCTTGATATCGAAGATGTCGTGGCAGATGTTCGCAAGCATGCTCAATACTATATTGCCTTTTCTCTCGAAAAAGAAAAAGAACAAAAATTACTCGAAGCATTTCAAGACGTAAACGCTTATAAAGTAGATGTATCTTACCCATTGATACTAGAGTTATATCATGATTACGATAGTCAGATTTTAACACTCGACGAGTTCATTGAGTGTGTGCGCCTGATTGAAAACTATGTGTTCCGACGTTATGTATGCGACATTCCAACGAACTCGCTAAACAAGACATTCGCTAGCTTTGCTCGTTCAATTCGCAAATCAAGCTATTTGGAAAGCTTTAAGGCTGAACTAATTCATCTCGCATCTTATCGCCGTTTTCCTTCAGACACTGAGTTAAATCGCTGTTTACAGCATAAAGATATGTACAACGTACGTAGCCGAGCATATTGGTTACGTCGACTAGAAAACTACGATAAGAAAGAGCGCATTAGTGTTGAAAATTACACGATTGAACACATATTACCGCAAAATAAAAACCTTTCTTCCCAATGGCAGCAAGCACTAGGTGAAGAGTGGCAATCAATACAAGAGGAGTACGTTCATACCATTGGTAATCTCACTCTAACAGGCTATAACTCTGAGTTAAGCGACAAGTTCTTTACTGATAAGCGAGATATGGACGGCGGTTTCGCGAGCAGTCCACTAGCCCTAAACCAAAGCTTAAGAAATCATGAGACTTGGAACAAGGAGTCAATTCAAGATCGCTCTAAATTACTCGCGGACAAAATGCAGACGGTGTGGAGTTATCCGAATTTAAGCACTGAAATTTTGGAGAAATACCAAGCCCAACCAACCGAAAAAACCGCTTACACTATTTCGGATCATCCGTATATTGCTGTAGGTTCTTCAAAAGAGCTTTTCCAAGTGTTTAGCCAGAAAGTCATGTCCCTCGACGAAAACGTGAAACAAGAGTTTTTGAAGCTTTATGTCGCTTTCAAACTGGATACCAACTTTGTCGATGTTGTCCCTCAAGCTTCTGGATTAAGACTGTCTCTCAACTGTAAGTTCACCGAGATTCATGATCCAAAGAACCTATGTAAAGACGTAACTAACCTTGGTCGTTGGGGAAATGGCGATGTGGGATTCAAAATTAATGAATTATCAGACATTCCCTATGCTATCCAACTGATCCAGCAAGTTATTGATATGCAAGTTGAAGGTTAATAACAGCCGCTAATGGGTAAACTTGAGAGCAGCAAGAATATGCTTGGCAATTCAAAAGCAACGGCAACGGGTGCAGAACAACGTACGATTGACAAAGACCTGAAAACCATCGCTAAAAAACAAGCAGAGCTTGTTAAGTTCGATGAGGAGTTAAAGCACCTAGCCGAAATGAAGATCACACAAGATCTTGATGATGGCGTTAAGGTGAACTACGGCAAATTTGGCAACTTGCTAAGTGATGTAAAAGCCATTCACGGCAAAGCGCCAGAGAAGATTAAGTAACTCATTTAATTAGTATTGGATATGCACAGCCTTCGGGCTGTGCTTTTTTGTATTTATCAGGTAATGCCTATTGTTTTTTCGGAAAAAACACTCACTATCTTATAATAGGCTTCAAGATAAACACCTAAATAATTATTTAATATTAATCAGATTTAACCAAAGAAAAACAAATCATACGAAGCACATACCACCACGCATAAACTGAATAGTAACTTTGACCGTCATTATCACTCAATAAACCATGCGCTACTTCATTTCTAAAATTACATCCTAAATTTTCAGTAAAAATTGTTGTAAGCTCAAAAGCAGTCATCTCACCAAATATTTCTGTAAATTTACCTTTTTCAGTCAAAGAACTTAACCCTATTTCATGTTCTATACCATGTTCAAGAGTCGTCGTATGCTCACCAGCCTCTTTAAGTTTGATTCTAACCATATGTTCTATTTGAGGGCACAAGAGATGTATAGCAGCAGAAAAATCATTCTCAAAGCCTAGCCACAATGCCAATCCTAGATTTCTTTCTCTACCATATGGAACTAACGGTGAATGAAAGCACAGTGATTCCAAATATTCTCGGGAAAAATGATGTTCGATTAATAATTGCCTTAAAGCTGGAAGTATTGAAGTCCCTGTCACAAAATTCATGTTAAATAAATAGTTTTCTACTAATTGCCTTTTTATTACACTATTAAATTTACCCTCTTTACTTTCAAAATCATGCGCTGGCGTGTGACCAATTACACGACCATCACGCGAAGTATGTACCATACTAATAATTGATTTAAATACTGATGCTTCAAGACTTTTTGATGCTTCTGCTTGCATTGTACCCATATCTCTCCCTGCACCATTCAACCCACAGAAGTACAACAGAGCTTTATGTGTATCCACTTTTCCTGAAACATGCAGTTTTGAACCTTCAACTATGGCAGTAACATCTGGCATTGGAAATGATATCGTCTTCAATTCATCAAGCATTTTAGCGCCTGATGACGTTATTTTATGCCTTAGCGCACTAATATGGTCATCAATTTTATGCTCTTCTCGAAATTTGTTAGGGATCTTTCTATAAGCTTCAATTGATTGTTCATAGAACGAATTAGCAATCATTGCTGATCGCTGCAATCTATTATCACCTTCGTTTTCATAACTATCAGCAAAGAAAATCTGTGATTCTAACCATTTAGACTTATCATCAAATTTATCTGAAATCTGTATCGCCAACTCCATAAACATACGTGAAGCATAGTAGTCTTCCTTATCTCTTAATTTTACCGCTAATGTAGTAAGTCGAGTAAAAAACACATTCAAATCTTGAGAAATACAACCTGTTTTTTCTAGCAATTTAGAAATCCAAAGCACCATGAATTTGTTCTCATCATGCTCAATATCAAGCTCTCTCTCTAATCTGTCGACTATAATACCTAAACGCACTGTATCATTTAGTTGTAAACAGAGTCTTATTGCACGTTCCCAATGTTTATCTTGATATGATAGCCAAGCATCAGCACAAAGATCTTCTTTGGTATAACAATCTACAGCAAGCCTTGCCCAATCAGGATTTCTTCCTCTTTTTGTCCAAAGCCAAAGGATGTCTGCCAGCCTAGCTTTCAACCAATTATCGTCTGTTAATGGCAAAATAGCTTCATAGAATTCAAGCTCTATTTGTGAAAACTCCTCAGGCATCCATGTTGCTGAAAATATTCCTTTTGTAAAAGGGCTATTAACTAATTCAGGATGATGCAATTTAAGGCTTAGTGCCTTTCCTATCATGGACAACACATGCTTTTTATTTTGGACTAGTTCTTTCTCAACCAAAGAATGCAAATGAAATTCATATGAATGATCATACTCAGGGATAATTTTAATAGCGTTATCCCAGTCTAATGCCGTAAATGTATCTAATAATATTTCTGACATTACTTCCTCACAAAGGTAATTTATTACATAGGAAACATCTCCCCCGAACTAACAGTGGGATTTTAAAATTTAGCTTAACCCCCTATGACAGGATAGTTGTGTCTAATGAGTGAATAAAATCTCATCAGGATCCAACCCTTCAAGAGATTCAGTCATGAGCGTAGTATCGAGATAGATCTCATCACTATCACTGGATTCTAACACTCGAGTCTCATATGTAGAGTCAAGTTGTAGTTGATCCTGGTCGGTCGATTCTAAGGTTTTTGTTATCGTGGTTTCATCTAAAAAGTAAACACTATCGTGGTCAGTTGGCTCAGTGGTATTTGTCTGTATAGTCCAGTCCAAACTTACAGTATCTTGATCTTGGTTTTCGAGCGTAAATGTCTGAGTTGTTGTGTCTGAGAGCGTGCATACAGCAGAAACAGGGGAAATTTCTACTTTCTGGCTATAATTCATAATGTAAGGTTTCATTGTTGTTCCTCCATACTTGCTATTAATAACTTAGTGTTAAACAAAGTGTCATCTAGCTCTATTGTCGAGTTTTTCCCCACAAGTTCAAGAGCTTTAATTGTAAAGGCTGTTGTCGCTTTACCAAGATTATTTGACGAGGAATAAATAAAAGTCACTTTATCATTGGGAGATAGAGACTTTGATAGGTTTAATAATTCTTGAGAGGAAAAGTTCCCTTCATGATCGACTAAAACGAATTTTGTGTCCGAGCCATTTCTATCTAGTGGTTTGGTTAAAAACCAGCTATGTGGTTGTAAAGTTGCAGCTATAAGTAGAACTGAGCTTAAAGCAACACTTCTAATAAAGTATTTTTCAATATTTTTTACCAGTGTTGCAGCTGCAATCTGCTCTTCTTGTGATGTTAACCAATCAATGTATATTCCTTCAGCTAACGTTTTCCAGTCAGGAAATTCTTTGAAAGAACTAAACATGCTTTTTTCTGCGCCTTTAACTTGTAAGTATCTGCGTAATAGAACTAGAACATTAATAAGGAAAATAACAGAAAGACTAAAAACACCCCATAGTACAAGACTAATAGTAGAAACTGGTAGTTTAAGGAGCGATTTGAATAAAAATGTACATAAACCTGCATAAACTAAAGCTATTGCAATATAGCTATTCACTTTATTGTTAAGTGTGTTGATGCTGTTCTGGCAATCCATACTTTTGTGTTTTAAAAAATCTATTCTTAACTGACTTTTTATGCCACTGGCATCATCTGTGAGTTCAGAAAATTTACTTTTACACTCTTGGAGTTCTTTTCGACTTCGTGGCGATTGCAAGTTAGAGATTTTAAGAACTGAGAATATTTCAAACCCCTTTTCTTTGGTTCGTGATATGAAGTATAAATGCTTGTCTGCCCAGGGTAGAGAAAGTATAGAAATTCGAAGATCTGTGAGCTGACTAATTGAATCAAATTCTTCATCTCGAGAAATGTGGAGAACAGGTGAAATGTTAAGTATCCAACAAAAAAACAATCCAAGTTTATACCAAATAGAGTTGCTATTATGTTCCATGATAATTCCTTTTTTGCTTAACTATTTCATCAAATAGCGAATGATGGCATCAGAGATGTTATGTTTTGTTTCAAACTCTAACCATGCCCATTGACCATTAGCGTTCATTTCAAGAAAATACCAGACATTATTCTTCACGATAAAATCAAAACAACCGAATTTCATACCGCAAAGATCCATAAAATTAATACAATTACGTCTTATAGTTGATGGTATTGAGCAAGCTTCATAAGAAACTTTATTGTTAGGTTTTCTCCAGTCTATGTTATTTTCAGAATGAATTTTTACGGGGAAAAAATCACCATCTACTACGGTGATTCGAACTTCGAAGTCTTTATCTATAAAGTTTTGTAAATAAACAGGTGAATATTCAAAATTGTTAACCTTAAAAGTAGGATCTATCAAGTTTGTTTGGACAAATTCTTTACTCGAACCACATGTTATTTCACCTAGAGCAATAGGTTTTATAATTCCTGCATTACTAGAAAAATGTTTTAATAAATTTGCATCATTTGTAATTGCAAACTCGGGTAAATGGAATCCCACTTGCGAAGCGAGAGAAGCCTGAAGCACTTTGTTATTGGCTCGACGCATTACGGATGGCTTTGTGAGGACAGTACCGCTAAAGCTTTCTACAATACCTTCGATAAAGGAGTATGTCTCTTTATGGATATAAGTGTGATAGTGATTTTCAAAAATACCATCAAGATTTTCCAATGAAGGTTTTCGAAAGTAGATAGATGCACACGATACAGAATCGATGATGTTATTCCCATCTCTTATTCTAAAGCCATCAAGTGAAAAAGTGATGTGATAGTCAGAGAATCTATCCAAATCTAGACGGAAAAACTCAAGGTGGCGAAACTTATTTATAAGATAGGAGCAAGTTTTGTCATAGCTACTTGTTATTATTAGAATTTTCTGATTTTGCAAAACAACTGACCTCTGTGCTCAATAACGAAACTATGTTATATGATGGCTTACTACGTGGTATGCATATAATTTTACCTTATTGTTTTAAATAGTAATAGTAGCTCTACACGGAGAATTAAGGGTTGGCAAGCATCCATGATATGGAACTCCAATCAAACCGTTTTATAACGGCTCAACTTTTCCCCATATGGCATCAGAGATTAAGTATTGTGTTGAATTCATTTACAATATTTTCAATCAGTGTTGATTTAACTCAGACAACGCCTATTGAGATAGGTTCTAAGCCAAAAAGCACCCTATTCATTATTTAAAGTGGTAAACTACTCGCAGTTACCACTTAACTCAGCCTTATACTTTGGCGAAGATTGAATAATGAATATTGAGCAACTAATTACTGGCATTAAAGCCAAATTCGACAAATGTCGTCTCGTCTTTTGGCAAGATACCGATGGGGAGTTTACTGATGAACTCCCTTCTCTTCAGCTAGACACGTCATATGGCCCTGCCACTATCATTGAGATAGATGCACTTTCACACCTTGAAGTTAAACATCGCATTGAGCTGAAAGAGCCAAATACGGCATTTTTACTTTATAGCCAACAAAAACCAAATGAGCCAATTCGCGATTGGTTGTATGACATTCGACTGTATGCTCAAGAGTTCTACGCTGACAATAGCTCAATGGTATTAAACGATATTGGTATGAACATGGAGTTTCGTCCTGTTATTACTAAATTTAAGGGCTTTTTTTCTAATAAGCAGCGTGTCGCTCGTCTAAAAAAAATCTTACCTAAATCCGCTTCTGAGCGTGAATTAGAGTTAGCTCTTATCGCAGCAACGTTAAAGCTGGACACACCTACCTTTACGAATATTTTACAAACTCTGTTCGCTCAACTGGCTAACGATTTTGATACTGATTCACTTTTAGATGAATTAGATAAATACAATTTAACGCAATCATTTTGGTCAATCGCTTATGATGAGCTAGGCTACATCATTGAATCAGCTCAAGAAGAAAATCGCCAACCAACATTACAAGATCTTGCTGTTAAATTATTATTTACTGAGTGTCATCAATCTCTTGTTAATAGTGGATGCTCATCTACGGATGCCGTTTTAGAGAGCTTTAGTTCTCACCTACTGCCTATGCTTACCAATGAGCAAATTGAAGCGGGTTACAGTATTGACCGTATCGGAATAAACTCTGGTCGCCGTGCTCATGTCGTTAACTTTGTTGTTCAATTACGTGAAAGCCGTGTTTATCAAGACAGCTATAATCTAATTGCAAAACGCATTGAACATGATTTTGAAATTCGAAATAAACTTTATCTTATCTCGAAACCAGAAAAATTGATGTATGTAGAAACCTTTGAAGTTGCGGATAAACAGTTATCACTTTTACTTGCTAAAAATATCAACACTCTTGAGCAAGAAGAAGTAAATACCATCGCTTCACATCGTTTAACTACGCACTGGTGTCATGTTAAACCAATCTTTGTAGACACTAAATACGCCTGTGTTTATCAAGCGTTCAAAGCTGCCAAGCAATTCTATGCTTTAAAAGCAAAATACATTGATGGATTCGTGTTTGAATCGGCAAGAGCACTGTATCGCGCTTATGAAAGTGAATTGTTTATGTTTGATTCTGCTTATCGTGTGTTCTGTGAAAACGCCAATCAAGTCGCACACCACGGCTCTGATATTTTAAAGAACACACAACTTGTGGCAAGTATCGAAGATCTCTATGTTAACTGGTATCTGCATGACCTTGCTATTGCTTGGGGTAATCACGTAGATAGCGAAAAACTATTAGATACGTGGAAATTTAATGGCATATTCAACCAATACAATTTCTATAACAATGAAGTTGAGCGTATCTTCCAATCAAAACAAGTTAAGCGTGTTTTTGTGATCATCAGTGATGCCCTTCGCTATGAAGTTGCTCATGAGATTCATGAACAAATCAATAAGGAACAACGCTTTAAATCTACCATCACTTCTCAACTTGGGGTTGTTCCAAGTTATACCCAACTAGGAATGGCTTCTCTGCTTCCTCATCAAGAGCTGACTGCGCATATTAGTAAAGACGTTACCTATAAAGTTGATGGATTAAGCTCTCATGGCCTGGAAAAACGTAACACAGTTCTTGAGAAATACAGTGGTATCGCGGTGAAATCTTCTGATGTACTTAACTGGAGTAATGATGAAGGCCGTAAAGCCATTGCTGATGCACGAGTTGTGTATATTTACCACGACCAAATCGATGCTATTGGCGATAAAGCCGTAACAGAGAACCAAACGTTTGAAGCCTGCTCTGATGGCATTAAACAAATTAAATTATTGATTGAACGCATCATTAATAAGTTAAATGGTAATCGTATTTTAGTCACGGCTGATCATGGCTTCTTATTTAAATCGAGCGATGTGGTTGAATCTGACAAAACTGCGCTTACCGTTAAGCCACATGGCACAGTAGAAGGGAAGAAACGTTACTTAATTGGACAACAACTTCCAAAAGACAGTTTCTATTGGACTGGAGATATGGCGGTAACGGCGAACTTATCTTCTAATAGTGATCAAGCTGAATTTATGATCCCTCGTGGTTCTAACCGTTTCAATTTTGTTGGCGGTGCTAAATTCATCCACGGTGGCATTATGCCGCAAGAGATTTGTGTTCCTGTTTTGCGCATTGAGCATTTAAAAACGGCGAAACAAAAAACAACAGCAAAACAAAAAGTGGGCGTGGTTCCTTTGAGCAACCCTCTCCGCTTAGTGACACTCACTGAAAAAATTGAATTCTTACAAACCAATGCTGTTGGTGATGAATTTAAAGAGCGTAATCTAACGATTTGGATTGAAGATCCTGATGGCACAGTTGTCTCTAATAAGGCTCAAGTATTGTTTGATTCTGAATCCAATAATTCTGATGACAGAAAACGTAGTGCTATTCTCTCTTTAAACGGCACTGGTTTTGATCGCACAACATCATACAAACTTGTTATGTTAGATACTGAACAAGGTGATCGCTTTAATAGTTACTCTGTAACCATTGATTTAGCGATTCAAGATGACTTTGACGACCTTTTTTAATGGATAATAATGAATGATTAACGATAATATTGCTCAAGAAATTAAAGAAGCAAAAGACATTGACCTCGATGATCTAATGACTTCTGAATTTAAAGGTCGCGTTGTTCGTAAAGACTTAACTAAGCAACTAAAAGAAGGCGCTAACGTGCCTGTATACGTGCTTGAGTATCTACTTGGTATGTATTGCTCTGCAACGGATAATGACCTTATCGAAGCAGGTATGGTGCGTGTTAAGAAGATATTAACGGATAACTACGTTCGTCCTGATGAAGCTGAAAAAGTAAAATCAATGATCCGTGAACGTGGTACACATAAAGTCATTGATAAGATTTCGGTAAAACTGAATCAGAAGAAAGATGTTTATGAAGCAAGTTTATCGAACCTCGGCATTAAAGATGCCGTTATTCCTGCAAGCATCATTAAAGATAATGAGAAGTTATTAACGGGCGGTATCTGGTGTATTGTTACACTAAGCTATTTCTTTGAAGAGGGACAAAAAACATCCCCTTTCTCTGTTCTTAGTTTAAAAGCAATACAAATGCCGTCTATGAATATGGATGAGGTGTTTAACGCCCGCCGTAATTTCTCAATGGATCAATGGTTAGATTTGTTGCTGCGTTCAATTGGTATGGAGCCTGCAAATTTAGAGCAACGTGCTAAATGGCATATTTTGGCTCGTATGATCCCATTTGTTGAGAATAATTATAACGTGTGTGAGCTTGGCCCTCGTGGTACGGGTAAATCTCACGTCTACAAAGAGTGTTCACCAAACTCTCTGCTGGTATCTGGTGGTCAAACAACGGTGGCTAACCTGTTCTACAATATGTCTTCACGCCAAGTTGGTTTAGTAGGCATGTGGGATGTTGTTGCCTTTGATGAAGTTGCTGGCATTCGATTTAAAGATAAGGATGGCGTGCAGATCATGAAGGACTACATGGCTTCAGGCTCATTTAGTCGTGGTCGTGATTCGATTGAAGCAAAAGCCTCTATGGTGTTTGTGGGTAACATTGACCAAAGTGTAGAGACTCTAGTTAAAACCAGTCACCTACTCGCTCCTTTCCCTCAAGAAATGATTGATGCCGCTTTCTTTGACCGTTTTCATGCTTATATCCCTGGTTGGGAAATCCCGAAAATGCGCCCTGAATTTTTCACAAATCGCTTTGGTCTAATTACGGATTACCTAGCAGAGTACATGCGTGAAATGCGCAAACATGCGTTTGCAGATGCGATTGATAAGTTCTTCAAGCTAGGTAATAACTTAAACCAACGTGATGTTATTGGGGTTCGTAGAACAACGTCAGGCTTATTAAAGTTACTTGTCCCTCATGGTGAGTACACCAAGGAAGACGTGCGTGTTTGTTTAACTTACGCCTTGGAAGTGCGTCGTCGAGTAAAAGAACAACTTAAGAAAATCGGTGGTATGGAGTTTTTCGATGTGAATTTCTCTTACATTGATAATGATTCACTTGAAGAGTTTTTTGTGAATGTTCCTGAGCAAGGTGGTTCACAAATCATTGCTCCAGGGACACCAAATCCTGGGGTAATTCACTTTGTTAGTCCAGGGAAAGCTGGAAAGCTTGGTGTATTCCGTATTGAAACCCAAAAAACAGCGGGTAATGGCAAGCTCTCGACCTCGGGATTAGGCTCTGATACGGAAGCAAAAGAGCAAGTAAAAGTTGGTTTTGAATATTTTAAAGGAAACCTTTCACGAATTGCTGCCAACAATCAATTCTCTGATCATGAGTTCCATCTGCATTTTGTTGATTTACAAATGTCAGGAAACTCTCATAGCTCTAGCCTTGCTGCATTAATTGCTAGCTGCTCTACTCTGCTTGCTAAACCAATGCAAGAGTCTATGGTGGTTTTAGGCTCGATTACTTTGGGTGGCGTTATCAACCCTGTTCAAGACCTTGCTGGCTCTATGCAGGTTGCTCTTGAAGCTGGTGCAACGAAGATTTTAATCCCAATGGCATCAGCAATGGATATCCCGACAGTTCCTGCGGAGACATTCACGAAGTTCCAAGTAAGTTTCTACAGTGACCCTGTCGATGCGGTTTATAAGGCGCTTGGGGTTCATTAATAGCTTCAAATTGATAACATCAAAGCGGCAACGAATAGACGCCGCTTTTTTCTAATTATATTTAACATACTTTCTAATCTATGACTTAAAGTTTTCACTCATAGATATTGATTTTACTTATACACCAACCTCTTCTTTTATCCTGTCAGATAAGGCTATCGGCAGCTTTTAGTAATCAAACGATTCGTAATCATCTTCTGCCCAGCGACTACTGTGTCGACTTTCCATATTATTGTACATATGCAATGCAAAATTCCAATCGTTCCACATAAAATGAAAACCATTAACATGACTGCACTTCTCTACATAATCGTCGTAACTTTCTTCATTTTCAAAAATCTTAAAGCGATTTATCATAGACGTGTCACTTTCTTGTGAATCTATTGCAGCTAGAACAACCGAATCTCCTTCGCTCTCATTATAACGAGTCAAATAGATGTCATTACCTACACCAATCCCCGCCACACTTTGACATTCATCCTCAAGTATTAAGCCTGTTTTATTTTCTAAATAATATTTAAGTCTAGCCATAATTATCACCATTTTAGTTATTTATATTAGTTTTATTAGCACGAGTACGACTGTTAGAACCATGTTCTTCTGGCGATAAACTATGATAGAAAAACCATAACGTCAAACTATAAATACATGTAAAACAACAACATAAAATTGACCTTTATCTAATGGCAAGATATAATAAGGACAATTAACACATCAAATTCCCACTTATTTATCAACCAAGTTCAATTATTCATTTTGTATAAAGTAAGACTTTTAATACGCCAAAAAACAATTTATTCTATTTTATGTTTTGAGATCTTCATCACAAATGATAATGAGGTAAACTGCGTGGTTTCCACATAAAAGAAGAGATTATCTTGTAGATAAGAAGCAATAGATCGGACAGGATATTTTATTTAAAAATCGACTGTTCATTAACTTTGTTCGATTTATAGATTTGATGGATAACGAGTCAATGTAATGTTTGTAAGTAACTTAGATCTTAGTTGGGAAGCTTTCTTTTGATCTAACTTAATGAATAGTAAAGTGCCTAAAATGAATATTTACAGTAACTAGTTAAGGTATGAAATATAAAAAACAACGGTAAAAAATGGCTAACCCAATAGCCTAAATCCCACCAAGAATTTTTGCTATTCAAAAAACTCATTAACATTAACATCAAGCACAATAGAAAGATCACGCAAAGTTTCATCTGTAACTCGTATCATACCTGTTTCAATTTTTGCCAACTTACTACGAGTGAGATCTATACCTTGTAATGAGGCAATACGATCAACATCCTGCTGTGATAATTCTTTTGATAGCCTGATACTTTTTATTCTAGAACCAGTAATGTTTTTACGAACCGTGATCTCTATCATACTTATGATTGCTCCTATTTGTGTGCAATCACTATCGCAGATATTATCGCCCCGAATTGCACCCATACGGGTGCAAAGGTATTTATAAAAAAGGGTTTATCGAGCAATGAAGCATACGAAATATACTTTATTTCTATTAATGACAGGCATTCTATCTGGCTGTAGCGTTATTGATAATAATACTCGGGATAATACAAGTATTCAGAGAAAGGCTGCATTTGCATTAGGAACAAGCGCAGATAAGATTCGAATTGAAAATCGAACAGCAGATTTAATGAAAGTTGAGTTTGATGCAATATACAAAGGTCGTCGCTTCCAGTGTTATTACACGGGTGGTGTATTGGTTACAAGTGATGCTATTTGTTCTGCAACAGATGGAAAAAGAACTCCCTCTAGTGCTAATTGTAATGCGCTATTAAAAGCAGCGGGTAAATGCTGATCATGGCTGTAAAAGTATACAAAGGAAGAATTGATATGTTGGGTCAAAAAAAATTTGATCAAACATCTAGTAAATATGCCTATATCAAACTTATCGATGAGAATAATGAATATATCATGTTAAAGAATGTATTGGCATATAACACATGTGATTCGTTTCTCTTAGTGGGTGAGAATGTAGAGCTATACCTAAAAAAATTCTACGATTCTTATATTCTACTAGCGCTCGTAGTTAATAGTAGAAAAATTATAGACTTTTCGGAAGTATCATTTATCAATAGAGAGTCTACTTCCTGCCTTAAAGTTGCCTTATTCGGAATGATTATAGCTTTACCCCTCTCTCTTTTAATAATAGGCTTCCCAATTTTAATCCAAAACATCTTTTTCTTTATAAAGCATTATCGTAGAAAAAAAGAATACAATTTGAAAAAAATTCAAGATTCTCTATCTTCGTACGGCTTTAATGTAAGTTAACGCTACCAAAAAGGAACCGCTTAAACGAGGTTCCTTTTCTATATAAGCTACTATTTTTCAAAGAAGTTTTCTATAATTAAGTACTAATGGGAAAGTTAGCAACATTTAAGTCGTTGATATAAGGTAAAATGATAGGACTTAAATTCCCGATAACTTCTTTGTATTATCATAAATTGCGCGTGCTGATCAGCACACGCATAGCATCACTGTATTTTAGATACCATCTAATCTATTCATATAAGAATCAATCAAACTTTTATTATTTGATATGGACTTCTTATTTGCTCCTACACCAAACCCATCTAGATCAGAACGATAAGGTAAAAAGCGCTTAGCGTTATCTATAGATCCGATTACATATGCTGTAACAAATTTATTACTGATTTCTTTTTTCTTAGCTTCATTATAAAAAAGCATATTTTGAAATAATTCCGATGGCATCTTATATGCGGTTAAAGCTTGTTCGATCCGATACATAGCTTGCCATAAATCTTGTGCCTCTAATGCAGTTAAACATTTACTCACAGAAAGTTTTTCAACAATATCTGCAACAACATGAATACTTAATGCCATTTTTGAAATGTTTTTTCTGATCCCTGCTCGTTCAATTACCACTTGAGAGCGACTTTGTTCTACATTGCAATCAATAATTAGCTCGTTATATTTTTTATGTTGCTGGCATAATTTATTAAAAATTTCTGGTGTAATCTTGTATTTACCATTTTTTAAATCTGCACTCCCATACATTTCAATGAAATTACTGATAGTTTCAGGCATGTTATCTTTGATTTTAACTTTAGCTATAATAACGTATTTCTTTAAATTCTTATCATTATACTTAAGTTGTAACTGCATTCCCTTTGGATGCTTATAAATATTATAACCAGCAAGGCCAAAATTTGATTTTGATATGTCTTGATTGTATTTTGATGTGAGAATTTCAGCGACACTAGCCATAAATAACCTTTTTCTATTTTTAATTTATATTAACCATTTTAAATACCAAATTCAATTAATATAACTACCAAAAATTAACGTAACTACCTTATTAGTTATCTAGTCAAGTTAAATACATATATTTCACAAGTGCTTTCATTACAATAAATAGTAATTACTTAAATTATATTAATAATGGATAATATAATTTAAGAAGATTATTTCCCGAATATTCAAACTTCAGCGATGTCTGAATAGTTACCTAAGTGAGCGAGGATATATTCACGAATATCAAACCATCCTTTAGCTCCCGAAATTACCGCACATAAGGAATATTAAATACAAAGGAACGGTATAACTCTCTTTTGAAGCCTCTATTACGCCCAAAATGTGTATACATAAAAGCGTCGCAAGCTAACGATTATTAGCCTAACACTTGCTAGACTAAATAATCTCAAAGCATTTGATAAGTTCATTTATTATTAGTTATGAATGTGTAATTCCTTATCTATAACAGAGCCAAAAGCATTATAGACTTTATCCTTTTTGTTTTTACTATCTTTATTTAAAATTTCAGTATACGCATTAGCAGTAAAGTTTTTATACTCAGTTTCGCTGATTTCTTCTACGATCGTTGAGTTATATGTTTTCTGCATGCGTTCCGCATACACCTTTTCTTTATTCTCAAGAAGCTGATAAAGAAGATGCTCAATGATTGCTTCAGCGATGTTTCCTATGCTTCCGCCCAAATCTTTAAGTGCGGACCTAACTTCAACTACATAAGCAACATCAGAAGCGCCCCTTGATGCTCTACGCGCTCTCATTGCGAGTCGCATGTCGCTTATTAAGTTATTAACCTCTTTAGCGTGTCTAGCGCTTGCTGAGAACTTAATCAGTGTGATTCTATTATCTTCATCGCGTTTATCGTCAGCAGCCGCAGTAGCATCAAGCAATTGCTTCTGAGCGTGCTTTGCCGCTCTCTCTAGCTCTTCTTCGTGATTATCTAAGCATCTACACTCTTTATCTAAGATACCGCTACCTATCAGCTTACCAAGCGTGTACTTGCGATTACCACCTAGTTGGGAGGCTGACATGCGAATCTCATTAAGGTTAAACACTAAGCCAGTAGCAGTATTACCCTTGCGTTGTATCTCCACTTTAAGATCGGTATGTGTTGACTCTACAGCAACAACAAAATCAGCAAGCGTAGAACCTTCTGTAAGCTTATTGATACCTTGCTTTACTAACCGAGCTATCTGAGCTTTCTTGTTGAAGATGGATGCATCGTTAATCTCTGCTTTAACGTCATAACCAATATCTTTACTACTAACTAGTTCACGTAATCCAAATTCCTTCTCTAACTCTCTCATTACCTCTTGAGCGCGTATCTTGCTATATGAGTCGCGTACACGCTTACGCGTAATGGTATCGATAGTGGAAGTAACAATGTGGACATGCTGCTCATCAGTATCGTTATGCTTAAAGGCTATGTAACGGCAGTTATCGTAACCTAAGTAACTCATGAGCTTCCTTACTGTCTTGCGCCATTGTGCCTTACTGAGGTGTTCGTCAGTATCAAGGCTAACAATCATATGCTTAAACTGCTGCTTGGCGTTCGGGTTAAGCTTGATCGAGTCCTGCATTTCTCTTATTGCTGCTGACATATCCAGATCTTCACCTGATGCGCTCCTCGCGTTCTCAGGGATATTAAGGATGTTGTTAGCGCAGATGAATTCAGTAACCGCGCCAGCTTCTTTAGTGTCGCCCTTAACGTACTGAACAAGGTATTTAGCGACTCGCTCATCATCGCCAGCGATATAGTTAACTAACGTTTCAGCAGTTGAAGCGGAATGCTTTCCACCCTTTTGATCTGGTTCTTTATAGATCATGTTGGCATTCCTTCTCTTGAAGTAGTGCTAGAAGTTGTTCTATGGTCAGATGCTCTCTAGCGACTTCGTAAGCAGCCTCTTGAGTAAAGCTATTAACGAGAAGATGCCTTGTGGCTTGGAACTCTCTTCGAAGCCCTTGCAGCACTATTAGTGTTGCTGTTGCCTCGTCTTTATTAAGAGTCCTGCCGCACTCTATGTGCTCTGCGATTGTTTCGATATAGTTGGTTAAATCAGATGTTTTAGAGAAGAAGGTTTTTGACGGCTCTAAAACAATTGGTTTAACTTTTACTGCATTATTTATTACATCGCGAATAAATGAAGATAACTTTGAGTATCCAGCAGCACATTGCTTTTTTATTAGTTCTTGATGCTCAAGATTAGTAAGATTCGTTTTAACTGATTTAATTAGTAGCTCAGCAGGTTCCTTCCTTGCTTTATATTGCTCCTTCTTTACTACCTTAATCGCTGCCTCAATGGCTTTAAAATCGTCAGGGTTAGTATTTCGTAGAGTATCCAATAATGATGCATTCATTTTATTTACCTTTTATTATTTTTATTTTATTGGTAGTACGTTTCTAATTATTAAAACATAGTTAAAGCAAGTGACTTATTAGCGCTAACACCGAAGGTGGTTAGTGCAACCAACTAACAGGCGGAGTACAAGGTTGGGAGCTATTTGGAACAAATAGACGACCAGACACAGCTTGCCATCAGATTAATTATTAAAAAGAGGGGGTGAATTAATCTCATATATTTATTATCTATTATTTTGTGAGATTTAAGTATTACTTTTTAACCATTGTAATTAAATATTTTAAAAGCATAGCCACTCAATTTATTTAAGGCTTATGAAAAACAAAAGGATTTTGCAGAGAGCTAGTACGGATTATTTTTATTTTTGTACTTATGCAGAGTGAGTAATTACCAAGATTACTATATAGTAGAGTAATTTTTTAAAGAGGTTTACTCTCTTATAGAGTAATAAGATAATTATTTTAAATGCATTTTATCTTAAATTTAATATTTATAATTAGTGAATTACTTTAAATTATTATCAATGTAATTACTATAATCAATCAGTTTAATTAAAATGAATAATAGAAGTAGTATTTATTATTTAATAATGATAGGAAAATACGTTTAAAAATTACCGCCGTAATCATTTAAATTAACGGCGGTAATTATTAAGTTTTTTTTCAATACTTTAACTGGGCTTTCTTAGCTATCTCGGCCCACTTACTTGGATTAAATCTCACAGCAACACGTATCGCGTGCATATACCTTAGTCGATCCCTAGTGTCGTTCAAGTCATTTGGTTGCTTAACATCTGTTATCTCTTTTAGTATTGGTAGATATACTGTAGAGCTTTTATCCATGTTAATAGTGCGTATTGTGTTTGACGGGCTAACCGCCTTGTTAGCTGTGAATACATCACTTACTGCCTTATCATTCCTATCATCGCCATCAAAGCTGAATGGTAGCTCTCCTATAGCGTCAGCTTTAAACACTACTCTCAGAGAGCCACCTTGCTTCTTATCAGTGCAGATTATGTATTTAACGAACTGTTTAATAAAGTGATTATAACGCTCTCTATCTTTATTCTCACTGAGTTCTAAGTTATCGATGACCGAAATATCATAATTACTATGTAAAATAGACAACTCATCGAATCTAACTTTATTGGAATCGATCTCATTATATAACTGACTAAGCTTGTCCGTAAGCGTCTCGCACATACGCGGGTCGGTGTTTTTCATAAGCTGTGCAGCAACAACATTAACGTTCTCGTTTAGCTCTGCTATAGTGGCTTCTAACAGACTTAGTTCTGCACTTACGTCAATAAAACTACTATCATTGATCTTTGCGTAATCTAAACCAGCTAGAGCACGTATTAGACGTTCTTCGATTTCTTCATAGTTTAACGCCCTCTGGTCGCAACCTTGTTTATCTAGCTGCTTTCTGCATCGAACTTTAAGACTTCCTCTGTTTGGTTTGTAATAGCTCATTGAAGAGCCACACTTCGGACAACAAAGAAGGCCACTAAACAAGTTACTAAAAGCTCCTGTTTGTCGTCCACCCGATTTCTTAAACGAGTTCTTTAATCGTAAGAATGTTTGCTCGTCGATTAACGCAGGGTAGTAGTTTTGCTCTACATCACCCCAAGGCTGTTTCTGAGTACAGTGTTCCGTTCTTACATGACGGACTCTCTGAAAAGCGCCATATAGCTGTATCATCTTGCAATACTTAAGCACGATACGCGTTGACCACGTTTTACCATTGAAATAAGGTACGCCCTCTTCATTAAGGGTACTAGCAATACGTTGACAGCCCATACCGTTTAATTTCATATCAATAATACGACGCATTACACGAGCGCGATCTGGTATTAACTCAAAACTCTTTTTATCTTCAGATATTTTCATCCAGAGCGGACAAATAGTTGTGCGCTTAGCTCCACCTAACTTTTCTTGCTTACGCTTTTCTTCGAAACGGTCATTAATCCTATTAGACTTCTGCTGGCTTTCCATATGTGCGAGGTGGATTGCTGCGGTGATCAATAAATCATTCTCAAGAGTTGTACTTTCACTATGTTTTATAATTACACCAAACTTCACAATGGCGACATCAATACCATACTCTTTGAACAAGCCGAATGTTTTACGTGACTCATCGGCTGGCATTCGACTTATACGATCAACTGCTTCAACCACTAACAGTGAGCCTCGCTTTACCTCGCCTCTTTTAGCCGCTTCCAAAAAGGCACCTAACCCACCATTAGCCGCAGTGTTGTAACCTTTGTATGCAGATAGACCCCTATCCGTAATTAATTCGTCTGCTACGACATAAGTTGGTAAGCCCTTCTCCATCAATTCTCTATTTTTTGAATCAATAAATCGAAAAGCATTATCAATCTGACGACGAAGACCGTCTCCATTAACTTGTGCTTCTTTGCTTACACGAGAGTAGATATATGCAGTGTGGGTATTTAAGAGAGTTGTAGCTTTATTCATTTTATATCCTTAGAAACATTAAAAGGTACTATTGTTCTCTCATATGGTGTTGGGGTTATTATTGCACCTTTGAGGAATTGATCAATACTCTAAGTTGTATTTTAGCGATCAAGATCGCAAACCCATGAATTAAAGATAAAAAAAGGGCTAACACTAGTGTTAGCCCTTTGCTGTTCCTATAAGAGACGACTACTTTGAAAGTAACGCCACTGACTGCGATACTATCACTCTTTCCTCATTAGTTGGGATAACCATAGCAACAGCGTTCAGCATTTCTGATTTAGCGATAATGCCATCAGCGCCAAAACGTGCTCCTTCGTTACCAGCAACATCTTCAACAAACCCTAGAATTTTAAGGTTGTTTAAGATTTCACGACGGATTGGTAATGAATTCTCACCGATACCACCAGTGAAGATGATGCCATCTAAAGAATCTAATGCAGCTAGGTAAGAAGCCACGTACTTAGCAACACGGTATGTAAACACTTGGAATGCTAATGTAGCACCTTCGTGTCCCTCTTCCATTGCTTCAAGGATACCGCGAGCATCACTTGTTAGACCAGACACACCTAGGAAACCAGACTCTTTGTTTAGAGAGTTAAATACTTGCTCTTGTGACCAACCTTTCTTAAGTAGGTACTCAATGATGCCTGGATCTAAGTCACCACAACGTGTACCCATCATTAAGCCAGAAAGCGGGGTAAAGCCCATTGACGTATCAACACTGTTACCGTCTTTAATTGCACAAACTGATGCGCCATTACCTAGGTGAACAGAGATAAAGCTCGATTCTTCGATTGGCTTGTTAATCATTTTCGCAGCTTCACGGCTTACGAAATAGTGGCTTGTACCGTGGAAACCGTAGCGACGAACACCAAAATCAGTATATAACTCTTTAGCAATAGCACCTGTGTATGCACGCTTTGGCATAGTTTGGTGGAACGCTGTGTCAAATACCGCAAATTGAGGAAGAGAAGGGAAGGCTTCAACAGCAGCACGAATACCAATAGCACCTGCTGGGTTATGTAATGGAGCAAGATCTGATAGGCTCTCAATCTCTTGAGTTACTTCTTCAGAAATGCGAACTGTTTGTGTGAATTTTTCACCACCGTGAACGATACGATGACCAATTGCAACAATACCATCAGTAAAGCCTAACTCTTCAGTCAGCCCTACTAATTTGCCAATTGCAATTTTATGGTGGTTCTCTTCGCCTTCAATGGCGATTTCAGTTTTCTGTCCTTGATACTTCCAGCTCATACGAGCATCTTCCAGACCAAAACACTCACCAAGGCCACTTAATACTGCATCACCAGAAGCAGAATCGATAACAGCAAACTTTAGTGAAGAGCTGCCTGAATTGATAACTAATACGTATTCGTTGTTCATCATTATTCTCTTTATTATACATCTGTAGGTTGCACATAGATCTGTGCCTTTTGTTACCCTTCTATTATTCAACTTTTTTTTAATTATTCAACTTTTGTTTTTGTTTATTCATATTTTATTTATCAATTCCTTATTCTAGATCAACATTAGCAAATATAGGCTGTTATCTGCCCTCAATCTCAATAATGAAAAGTGTTAAGCAGAACCTGTTATAACGAAAATTTAACATGAAATCATTGATTTAGGCTCTGATAAAAAGAAGAATGACATACCGTTCAAATTTTGACTAATTTAGTATGAATATATTAATCTGCGATGATTCTGCCATCGCACGTAAAATGCTCTCAAACCATATAGAACTTACCTCTGAGATTACGCTTCACTACGCTGAAGATGGTGCTCAAGGTTTAGCTATTGTCTTATCCTGAATATAATTACGAAAGAAGGTAAGCGCTTCTGTTGTGATCGTTACGGTGGCGAAGAGTTTACTGTTATCCTCCCTGGGACCAACGTTGAGCAAGCTCTTTATTATTCAAAAGAACATGGTCGAAATCAATCAACTATCTACCATCCTGCCATTAAGTAATTCATAGACAGAAAAAAGCCTGAGTGATAATACTCAGGCTCTGATTACAAGAAGTAATGTCGCATCCTGCAACACTTACCCAGCTATGCGTAATGCCAATACTGCGTTGAACACTTTACCGATCGGCGACCAAACCATCATAAAGCTCTTTACGCAAATGAACCCTGCCCAAAATGTGTCGGGTCCGTATAATTATCGTTATCCTTTTACACCACCGGCTGTCAAACCACCCACAAGGAATTTCTGAGCAAGTAAGAAAACCAATGTAATAGGTAATGCTGATAATACGGCAGCGGCCGCAAAATCACCCCATAAGTAGTTCTGAGGGTATAAATATTGTTGCATACCAACTGCTAATGTGTACGAGTTTACATCAGAAAGTAGTAAAGATGCTACCGGAACCTCAGTAATTACCCCAATAAAAGACAAAATGAACACAACTGCAAGAATTGGCACCGATAATGGTAACAATACTAAACGGAATGCCTGCCATGGTGTTGCGCCATCTAATGCTGCCGCTTCTTCTAATGAATTATCAATGGTTTCAAAATAGCCTTTAATCGTCCAAACGTGTAAGGCTATCCCTCCTAAATAAGCGAATATCAAACCACCATGTGTATTCAAGCCTAAGAATGGAATGTATTGGCCTAACTTATCAAACAGAGCATACAATGCCACAAGCGCTAAAACTGCTGGGAACATTTGGAAAATCATCATACCTTTAAGGATAGTTTCTTTTCCTTTAAAGCGTAACCTTGCGAACGCATAAGCACTTGTTGTCGATAATGCAACAATCAGTATAGAGCTGATGGCTGCTATTTTTACAGAATTCCACAACCAAGTAAGAACAGGGAATGGAGGTTGTGTCGTTGAGCCATCTGCGTGCTCTACTGCAATCCCCAGAGCCAATTTCCAGTGCTCTAATGATGGGTTTTCAGGAATAATGCTACCTGTAGCAAAGTTACCTTCACGGAATGAAATTGTAATAACCATTAGCAGTGGGAATATGATCATTGCTAAAAATACCCACATTGCTACATGAGTTGCCCAAACGCGGTACTTTAAGTTTTTTCCTTGAACCATTGCCATATCAATGAATCCTTATTTATTTAGTCTGCAAGTAGCTAAATACAATTTTCGTTATAAATAGCTACTTAACTATTATTAGTTTAGTTATTTGATAATTTGGTAAAACGTAGGTTCAGTAACGCTAAGCCACCAACCAATAAGAAAATAAGTGTTGCAATTGCACTTGCTAAACCGAAGTCTTGGCCACCACTGCCCTCAAACGCGATTCGATACGTATAACTTACTAGTAAGTCGGTATAACCGGCAGGTTCAGTCGTTCCAATCATGTTTGGTCCACCTTTAGTTAATAACGCAATCATTACAAAGTTATTAAAGTTAAAGGCAAATGCAGCAATCAATAACGGGGTTAGTGGTTTAACCATCATTGGTACTGTGATTTTGAAAAAATTCTGAATTGGCCCAGCTCCATCAATCGCTGATGCTTCGTATAAATCTTCAGGTATCGATTTTAATAAGCCCATACATAAGATCATCATGTAAGGGAAGCCTAACCAAGTGTTTACAATTAATACCATTGTTTTGGCAGTGAACGGGTCTGAGAACCAATTAGGCTGAATCCCAAACATACTTTCTAATAGCATATTGATCTCACCGAAACTTTGGTTAAAGAGACCACGGAAAATCAAAATAGAGATAAACGCAGGAACCGCATAAGGAAGAATAAGCAATAAACGATAAACTGCACGGCCTTTTAACTCTTCCCATTGCACTACCGCAGCAAGAACCAAACCAATGGCTAGAGTGAACACCACTGTGCAAGTTGCAAAAATAACCGTCCAAATAAAGATGCTAATAAATGGTTCTTTAATACCGTCATCTTTCCAGATACGCTCAAAGTTCGCCGCGCCAACATTAACAACAAAACCAGGAGAGATAGGATCACCAACAAAAACATCCTTATCATTTACTTCTTGATAAAACCCTGTTTCATGGTTTGCTTTGAAGTAGGTTTCTGTTTTTTTGTTGTATAACGTTTCACCATCATCTTGTAATACAAACAGTGGCCCAACCGCAGCAAACTTACGTAACCCACTCATCTTAATTTCTTCACCAGATGGCATAGACAAGGTAATTAAATTTAAGCTTGGACGCTTAGCAATGATCTCTTTGATCTTAGCTTTTTTTCCTTTCACTGTTTCTACAGGCTTCAGATCTAAATGACGCTCAACCGCCTCTGAAATCTGAAAAGTCTCTGTTGCTAACAGTTGACCTGAATCTTTAATCGTTAACGCGTAGCCATCACCTTGATTCATTAATTGAAACTTATAGCTCTTACCACTTTGATACGTCTTTGATAGATGAACTGCTTGAGCACGCTCTAAGGTAACTTGGTTCGTTGCACTGTAATTGGTAAATGCCAACCCTACGGTATAAACCAATGGGAAAATAATGAATAAAATCATGCCCGCAATACCTGGGAAGGTATATCGATGTGCATAAGTTTTTTTACTACCAAACACATAAACAGCTAACGATGTTAATACAAGCGTTAACATTGCAAATGCAGTTTCACCACGAGAATACATAAGTACGCAAACATAACCATTTATCGCTGCAATAGCGGATAAAAGCCCCCATTTTGCCAATGATTTATAATTTGAATGCGAAGCGACTGCTGTTGTCATAAGCTCCAAGACCTTTTAAAAAATACCAACCTAGTAAGTCAATTAATAGCGATAACAAGCTTACTACGATGGGTATATAGAGGGTAATTTGATAATAATATTTAAAGAGGAAGAAATGGAAACCCCAGCTCTCCCTCTTAATATTTCGACTTACTTAGTCATGCGTTGTTCTGCTGCTGCTAATGCATCATTGATCATTTGACGACCATCAACCACATTACCCAGAGCTTCTTCCATGCTGTACCAGAACGTCGTGAACTGTGGAATATTTGGCATAATTTCACCATTCATTGCATTGTCCATTGTCGCTGCGATACGAGAATCATTACCTAATTGTGCTTGGTATGAATTTAAGGCTACTGCGCCTAGTGGCTTATCATCATTCAGACTTTTTAAACCTTCATCTGTCAATAAGTAGCTTTCAAAAAATTCAACAGCAAGATCTTTGTTTGGAGAAACAGCACTAATACCACCAACCCAAACCCCAACAAATGGTTTAGATGCTTGACCGTGGAATTTAGGCAAGGTTGTTACGCCATAGTCGATGCCAGCTTTTTCAATGTTTGCCCAGCCCCAAGGACCGTTAATCATCATTGCAACATTGCCTTTTACAAATTCAGATTCGGCAACTGAGTAATCCATATCTGCAGAAATGGTTTTATCTTTTACCATTTTTTCGATAAAGCCCATCGCATCTTGAACCCCTTTTTGGTTCACACCTGCGTTCTTAATATCATAACCATCAGCCGTTTTCTTAAAGGCATATCCACCATCTGCAGCAAGTAGAGGCCATGTGAAGTAAGCGCCACCACGTAAAGGCCACATGATTGCTTTTTGGTTTTTAGCCATTAGTTCTTTATCTAATGCTGGAATATCTTCCCAATTTTTTGGTGGCGTTTTGATGATTGCTTTATTATAAATTAATGACACAGATTCAATCGCGATTGGGTATGCAATTGTTTTTCCTTTATACTCTACCGCGTCCCAAGCAAAATCTACGATTTCAGATTTCAGCTCTTCAGATGGTTTGATTTCTGCTAACAGTCCAGCCTCAGCAAAACCACCAAAGCGGTCATGTGCATAGAAAATCATATCTGGGCCATCACCTGCCGCAGCGACTTGAGCAAACTTCTCTTCTGCTTTATCAGGAAAAGCAACCGTTACCTTAATACCGGTATCTTCTTCAAATCGTTTACCTACTTCAGCCATACCTTCATAAGACTTATCACCAGTCACCCAAATAGTAAGTTGACCTTCTTCGATTGCAGCAGAAGCGTTAATTGAACCAAGAGCTGCCATTGTGCATAGTGCGACAGTACTGAGGACTTTTTTCATTGTGAATCCTTCCTTTATAATTAATGAATCATCCGTAGGGTTAGGTAAAAGTAGGTGATGATTCAATTTTCAGAATGTATTTTCATAAATTCTCACGTTGAATTCATCATCCTACTCTCTACGCCTTTTTCTTTATGACATAAAAGCGTGATCTAAAACTTAATTGATATTGCGCCACATCACAGAATGCCATTCAAATGCGATTCATCTCACATTGAAATTTAAAAAAACTTTGAACTCCATCGATATTTATTAAAAATGTGACGTACGTACTCCTCCCCCCTACTCCCCCAAAAAAAATAGGAAGGAGGAGGATGACGTTTTCGCTCTTTTGCTTAAGAATGACACCATAAAGCAAATAGCTAATATCAACTTAATGCATCGTTGATATAAAATAATTTAAAATTAGACGAGGATAGACACAATGACGAGTGTCACTTTACGCAACGTTTGCAAATCCTATGGCGACGTTAAAATCTCAAAAAATGTAGATTTAGAAATCAATTCTGGTGAATTTGTTGTTTTTGTTGGCCCATCAGGCTGTGGTAAATCCACCTTATTACGCTGTATTGCGGGTTTAGAAGACATTACTTCTGGTGACTTATACATGGGTGATAAGCGAATGAATGATGTCGAACCTTCTAAACGTGGGGTTGGGATGGTGTTCCAATCTTACGCGCTTTATCCGCATTTAAACTTATTTGATAACATGTCGTTTGGTCTCAAATTAGCAAAGGCCGACAAAGCCGAAATCAAAAAGCGCGTCGATCACGCGGCTGATATCCTGCAACTTGGTCACTTACTAGAGCGTCAACCAAAAGCACTTTCTGGCGGTCAACGTCAACGTGTGGCTATTGGCCGTACTTTGGTATCTCAACCAAACGTTTTTCTTCTTGATGAGCCCTTATCAAACCTAGACGCCGCATTACGTGTTCAAATGCGTATCGAAATTGCCAAACTGCATAAGAAACTTGGCTGTACCATGATCTACGTAACTCATGACCAAGTAGAAGCAATGACAATGGCAGAGAAAATCGTGGTACTTGATGGCGGATACGTTTCTCAAGTTGGTGCGCCACTAGAGCTATATCATTACCCAAAAAATCGTTTTGTTGCTGGCTTTATTGGCTCTCCAAAAATGAACTTTATTAGCGTCTTTATTGAAGATGTAGAAAAGAATCAAGTTAAAGTTCAGTTTAAAAATGGCTCAACACTATGGATCCCGGTTGATGGCACAAATGTTACTCGCGGTGAAAGAATGTCATTAGGCGTTCGCCCTGAACATTTAGTGTCCGAAGAAAATGGTGATGCTGTTATTAAAGGAAATGTTTTAGTTGTTGAAAAATTGGGATATGAAACACAAATTTATTTAACAATTGAAGATGCCGATGCCGATATGATATACCGTGTACCGGATACAGCACTCGTTGAGGCTGGTGATACATTCTCTGTAGGTATTCCCGCTCATCGCTGCCACTTATTTCATAATGATGGAAAAGCGTGCCAAAGGCTCTATAAAGAAGCTGGCGCTCAATAAATATTACATTAATCGTAATGATCTCATTTTTAAAAGCCCAACCATCAATTGGGCTTTTGTTGTTTATTCGAGGAATATTGTGAACATACAGCATGCCTTTCCGTACCCACTCGGTGCGACGCTTACAAAAAATGGGTGTAACTTTTCTGTGCACCATGCTTCACCATACCCTATTTCTCTGATTATTTTTGATGATAATGGAAATCATACAGAGCACCCATTTACGGAAGAATATGGAACCATTAAGTACACATTAATTGATGATGTGACTGAACATACTGTTTATGGATTCAAAATCATTCAAGACAATGAGGCCCTTTTATTACTCGACCCTTATGCTAAAGCATTAAAAAACAGTCCTCACTATCAAGTTCCCTATACTGCTAAACAAAGTTGGACATTAGCTCAATGTGTTGTTGTTAATAACGATTTCGATTGGCAAGAAAGTCAGAGGCCTATGATACCTCGCTCTGAAACCATTTTATTAGAGACGCATGTAAAAGGGTTTACCTTGCTAAATTCTGACGTTGAAGAGTCTGTTAGAGGTACATACCTTGGCTTAGCTGATCCTGCAAACATTAAGCATCTAAAACAACAAGGGATCACTACGGTACAGCTACTTCCTGTTGCCGCCTGTATGCATGAACCACATCTTCTCAAGATGAATATGGTGAACTACTGGGGCTACAACCCAATAGCCTTTATGGCCCCAGATCCTAGATACGCGAAATCAGACGCGGTCAATGAGCTAAAAACTGCCATTAGGGAGCTACATAAAAACAATATCGAAGTAATTTTAGATGTCGTTTATAACCATACTGCTGAAGGTGGAAATGGCGGTACAACGTTTAACTTAAAAGGGTTAGACCAAGATTATTATTTACATCACCATGGTAATTATACTAATTATACTGGTTGTGGTAACACGTTAGATATTACTCATCAACCAAGTCTCAACTTGGTCATGGATACTTTAAGATATTGGGTTGAGCATTACCATGTTGATGGATTTCGTTTTGACTTAGCTGCAACACTAGGTCGAGAATATGACCAATTTAACCCTAACAATGCTTTTTTTAAAGCGGTTGCTCAGGATCCTACCCTTCAAAAAGTAAAGTTGATTGCCGAACCTTGGGATATTGGCCCAAATGGCTATCAAGTCGGAGAGTTTCCTGATGGTTGGAATGAATGTAGCGATAAATTTCGTGACACGACTAAGAGCTTTTGGCGCGGCGAGCAAAATTATCTAAAATCCATTGCTACTCGTATTATGGGTTCTCGTGATCTTGTCAGTGCTTCTCGATGGCCGCACAAATTACCGGTAAATTATGTAAGTTATCATGACGGGTTTACGCTTCAAGACCTCGTAAGCTATAAAGAACGTCATAATCATGCTAATGGTGAAGATAACCAAGATGGTCATGGAGATAACCGTTCAGATAATTATGGCGTTGAGGGAGAGACGACGAACCCAAGGATTATTGCGTTACGTGAGAAACAAAAGCGCAATATGATAACAACATTATTATTTAGTTTTGGTATTCCTCACCTTCTTGCTGCCGATGCTTGCTCGCACACTCAAAAAGGCAATAATAATGCGTATTGCCAAGACAGTGATATTAGCTGGGTAAATTGGAAGCTTGATAAGCATGCTGATGAATTTAAAGTTTGGCTTGCCGATATAATCCAAGCACGACAAACTCATATGGTACCCATGATTAACGCCTTTAGTGGCAGTAAACGAACAAAGCAAAAAGTAAATTGGTATACACCTGAAGGAAATAACATGACACATGGTGATTGGCACCGCGCCGAAGCACTGTGTCTTCACCTCAACATTTATGATGGTGAAAAAGAGTTATTAATAATGATAAATCAGTCCAATGTACCGACTCGTTTTGAGTTGCCTAAATCTCAGCATTATAATCGCTGGGCTTTGGTCTGTAATACCCAATACTCCACAATCGAATCAAAACATGTGATCTTTGATTACAGCCTTTCAGCACTATCTATCGCTATATTTAATGCAGAATAAAAAAGGAGGCTAATCAGCCTCCTTTTTAATTCATCGACTAAGCTAATCATCAAGCTTAGCTTCCGATTTTACACGTCCCTTGTGATATGTTCTATACGCTAAAACCATCAGCGTAATTACTAACTTGGATGTCATCCAGATCATATACGAACAATATACCTTAAATTGATGTGTAAAAAGACAAAGTGTCTTGTTCTAGTCGCTCCAATGTCATGGAACTGTCAAAATCTTACCAAAATAAAACATTATTGTCACAATATAAATACACTATGTCGTGCTTTATATGATTTGGGCTAAACGATCTTGAACGACTCCAACAATCAAGTCTGGCTGGAATTTAGAGATAAATCGGTCACAACCTACTTTTGCTACCATCGCATCATTAAAGCTTCCGCTTAGTGATGTATTTAAGGTAATAAATAAATCATTCATTCTAGGATCGGTACGGATTTCATGAGTTAAACGATAGCCGTCCATTTCTGGCATCTCAGCATCGGTGATCATCAATAATATTTCATCATTAATGTTCTTGCCTTCATCACACCATTGTTTTAGTAAATTAAGTGCTTGTCTTCCATCACTTTTTTCTATTACTTCTAAACCAAGTTGCTCTAGTGTGTTTCGCACCTGTGTACGAGCTGTGCTTGAATCATCAACAATCAGCACTCTACGCCCATGCATATGATTTACTAACTCTTGATCTAATACACCTTCTGAAATAGAAATATCATATTCAATAATTTCTGCCAGTACTTTTTCAACATCGATAATCTCTACAATGCGACTATTCTCAGGCTCAACTTCAACTTGAGTGATTGCTGTAAGATAGTTATGACGCCCAACCGTTTTCGGTGGCGGCTGTATGTCTGCCCATGTTGTATTAATAATATTTTGCACTTGGCCAACTAAGAACCCTTGAGTCGTTCGGTTGTACTCGGTAATAATCAAGTTCATTTCTTCATCGTTACCCATCGCTTTCATACCAATAGCACCACGCAAGTCAATCACAGGTACTGATTCACCACGTAAACTCGCAACACCTGAAATATGATAATGAGATCCTGGAAGCTTCGTTAACTTTGGTACTTTCAGAATTTCTTTAACTTTAAATACATTGATAGCAAAAATTTGAGTTGTATTAAGCTTAAAAAGCAACAATTCCAACCGATTTTCACCTACAAGTTGAGTACGTTGGTCAACACTATTTAACATTCCACTCATATATATCGCTCATTTTATTATTTTCGTTGATAATATAGTCAACTATTGGTTTGATAACTCATTAATTCTCTATATTATCGGCATTTTTCGAGAAGTCTTTAACAAGATAGTGCAAAAAAATAGACAATAATGTTACCATTCTTCGCATAAGCATCAGATAAGATGCATGTAGTACTCATTTAAAGGAATTTTATATGTCGCAAGCCCAGCCCTTACTCGTTCGTATGATGAATACAAACATCATAATTCAAATACTTATTGGTATTATTGCAGGTGTTGCACTTGCTACCTTATCCCCAGATATCGCCACTTCTGCGGGATTGTTTGGTCAGCTATTTGTTAGCGCACTTAAAGCAATTGCTCCTATCCTTGTTTTCATTTTGGTTGCCTCTTCTATCGCTAACCAAAAACGAGGACAAGATTCAAACATGAAACCTGTCATCGTTTTGTATTTAGTGGGTACTTTTTGTGCCTCATTAACCGCTGTGGTTATGAGCTTCCTTTTTCCAACAACCCTTACTTTAGTTACAGATGCTGCAACTAACAGCGCTCCTGAAGGGATTGCTGAAGTCCTTCATACTTTACTGTTTAAAATCATTGATAACCCAATCAATGCGTTAATGACAGGTAATTTCATTGGTATTTTAGGCTGGGCTGTCGCGTTAGGTTTAGGCCTACACTCTGCCTCTGATGCTACCAAAAAAGTCTTTATTGATCTATCTAACTGTATTTCAGACATTGTAACGGTTGTTATTCGTTTCGCTCCGATTGGTATCTTTGGTTTAGTATCAAGCACATTTGCTGAAACAGGCTTTGATGCACTAGCGAGTTATTCTCACCTGTTAGCTGTACTGCTTGGTTCAATGGCATTCATTGCCCTTGTTGTGAATCCACTTATCGTATTTATCCGTACGAAACGTAACCCATACCCACTTGTTTTCTTATGCTTACGTGAAAGTGGTGTAACGGCATTCTTCACACGAAGCTCTGCAGCAAATATTCCGGTAAACATGGCGTTGTGCGAACGTCTAAACCTACACAAAGATACTTACTCAGTATCAATCCCACTAGGTGCAACGATTAACATGGCAGGCGCTGCAATCACAATTACCGTATTAACGCTTGCAGCGGTAAATACAGCAGGTGTTGAAGTTGATTTGGCTACTGCATTACTACTTAGCCTAGTTGCTGCGATTTCTGCATGTGGTGCTTCAGGGGTTGCTGGCGGTTCATTACTGCTTATCCCATTAGCATGTAGCCTATTTGGTATTTCAAATGATATTGCAATGCAAGTCGTTGCTATCGGCTTTATCATTGGTGTTGTTCAAGATTCAGCTGAAACGGCGCTAAACAGCTCAACTGATGTTATCTTTACTACAGCAGCGTGTCGTAAAGCTGATAACCCATACAAGCCACTAGTACAAACATCAAACTCTTAATACTAAATTAAAAATTAGTGATTAAGACTAAAAATGGCCGCTAAGTTAGCGGCCATTTTTATTTGATAATCTTATCTAATACCACTCAATAATCTTTATGTTTGTATAAATAAACTGAATAAGAAAACGCTAACAACGCACATAATGTCGCAGGAATAGCTAGCGTATTTATCCCAAGAAAAGGATAGAAATAACCACCAATCACGCCACCAAACACAAAGCCCAATGCGATAAATAAATACAATGCTAAACGACGACGATGAATCGGCTCTCCCTTTAACTTCATACCTAGCATAATCCCAAGATCAGTAAGCACTCCCGTTACATGAGTAGTACGAACTACTGCGCCACTATAAGTGGTAACCAAGCCATTTTGTAATCCACAAGCCGCAGAAGCAAAGTAATGCCCCCACTGACTTCCTTCACCTAAAACAATCATTGCAGTAAACAACAAAATACTTTCAATACAGAGTGCGAAATTATATCGGCGCCCTAATTTTAATGCGGTACAACCGACAATTAAGCTACTTAATGAAGAGCCTAAGATAAAGCTAAAGATGATAAAGAATAAGTGCCATGTTGTTTCGTTGAACCCAAGCAGTTGAGTTCCAAGCAACGTTGCAGTACCAGAGAGATGAGAGATAGATTGGTGCTGAAAACCCAGTAAGCCTACTGAGTTAGTGATCCCAGCTAAAAGTGCTAGAAAGAAGGTGCCGTATTCGACCCATTTAGGAAGTTTTGAAATCACGATGCGATACCTAGCCAGTAAAGAGCGTTATTCTATACCCAAGTAACGTCAAGATACAGTTTCAGTAAAATTTATCTGATCCTATACGCTTATCGACCTTAAATAAAAAGGAAAGACGTAATGCCTTTCCTCTAAATATTGTCAATTAGCTGTTTTATTCAAATTACGACAAATACATCTTAAGGTAGTTATCTGCCGCTTCATCCCAACTAAAATTTTGCGTCATTGCATGTAACTGCACACGCTTAACCTCATTAAGATCTTGGCTATACAGTAATAAAGAACGCATTAGTACCAACAGTAATTCTATTGGGTCTGGTTTTTTAAAACTAAAGCCTGTCGCATTTTCAGAGTCAGTATCATAATCAATAACACTGTCTTTAAGACCACCAACTTCTCGTACAATCGGTAATGTGCCATAAGCCATGCTATAAATTTGATTTAAGCCACAAGGTTCAAATTCTGATGGCATTAAAAAGAAATCTGAAGCCGCTTCTACCCAGTGTGCCAACTTATTACTGTAAGCTTCAACAAAAGCAAATTTATCGCTATGAATCGCAGAGATCTCCGCCAATTGGTTCGCCAAAAAGGGATCACCTGTACCCACAATAACGACTTGAACATCATTTTTTAAGAACTGTTCTAAGATTGGTAATAGATAATGAATGCCTTTTTGGTTAGTCAAACGACAAACCATGCCATAGACAGCAACGTCTTTTTGAGGAAGATTCACTTCTGCTTGCAAAGCCGCTTTACACGCTTTTTTGCCTCGAACCATGCTGATACGATTTGCTTTAAACTGTTTAGGTATAAAACTATCTACTTCAGGGCTCCACTCACTGTAATCACAGCCATTCAGAATACCAAACAGATCAGCTTCTCTTGACTGAAATTCATTAGCCATACCATGAGAACCAAGCTCTGTCAGCAGCTCTTTGGCATACGTAGGGCTTACTGCATTAATTTTATCTGCACATAACACTCCTGCTTTAAGTAAGCTGACATGGCTATGACTGACAGCCGCTTCTGGCACATAATGTGATTTAAACTCAGAAAGACATTCAATCTCATCATAATGGAAGATACCTTTAAACACCGCATTATGAACAGAAAGCACACTTCGGGTTTGTGCAAAAAACGCATCATTGCTGTAACGTTTTTTCAGTAAGTATGGGACTAAGCCTGTGTGCCAATCATTAGCATGAATGATTTCTGGCTTAATGTTCAATTTTGGCAGCATATCCAGACAAGCCGCACTAAAAAAAGCGAAACGCTCACCATTATCAGCATACGCTTGATTATTTTCTGCGTACATTTCTGCACGATCAAAATATTCTGCACACTCGATAGCAAATACAGGTACACCGTCCACGTCTAACGCTCGAACTTGATACGCGGTGTGTGGCCAATGCTCTAATTTTGTACTTAATAAGATATCGGCATCATCTCGACCAGGAATAGTGATATAAGCAGGCATTGCAATGCTGACATTATGACCTAACTTTTTAAGCGATTTAGGCAGAGCCTTGGCAACATCTGCCAAGCCTCCACTTTTGATCAATCCTTCGACCTCAGATGCTACAAATAAAATTGAAAGCGTCTTAGTAACCAATTCTCTCTCCTTTAGGGATAACTACGATACCCTCATCTGAAACATGATATTTTTTCTTATCTTCTTGAAGATTAACACCAATTTCAGTTCCAGGGGCAATATCTACACCTTTATCAATGATAACTCGGCGTAAAACACAACCTTTACCAATTTTTACATCACCTAAAAGAATACTTTCGCTAATATCACACGCTGAAGCAATATTACTACGGAAACCTAGAACTGACTTCTCGATACGAGAACCACGAATATAACTACCGCCACACACTAAGCTGTCAATAATTTGCACTCGTCCATTATCTGAATCACTAAATGTGGCAGGTGGAAGTGGCGGGTAATAGGTATGTAGCGGCCATTTACGGTTATAAAGAGAAAATGGAGCGTCCTTTTTAAGAAGATCCATGTGTGCTTCCCAATACGATTCAATCGTACCTACATCACGCCAATATACCTCTTCTTTTTCACCTGTAATTTGGTTAGTGCTGAAATCATAAACATAGACATTTCCTTCAGGGAACATCTTAGGAATGATATCTTTACCAAAGTCGTGCGACGAATCTGCAAGATCTGCATCATATTTCAGCTCTTTACATAAACTTTCAGATTCAAAAATGTAATTTCCCATAGAGACAAGAGCAATGCCCGGTTGACCTGGAATACATTTGGGATTGGCTGGTTTCTCTTCAAAACCAATCATTTTCCCATGTTCATCTACCTCAATAACACCAAAGCCAGTGGCGTCTTTCGCAGGCATACGAAGTGCAGAAACAGTCAGTGCTGCTTGCTTTTTCTTATGGAAATCGAGCATTTGTCGAATATCCATTTTATAGATATGGTCAGAACCAAAAATACATACATGTTCTGGCTCTGATGCTTCAATAAAGCTAATATTTTGATAAATAGCATCGGCTGTTCCTTCATACCAACGCTTTCCTGTACGCATTTGAGCTGGAATGGGGTCAATAAAGCGATCGGTAATTCCATTTACATTCCAACCTTTTTTCATATGTTGAAATAGAGACTGTGACTTAAATTGGGTTAAAACATAAATTCGCATTAAATCTGCATTTACAAAATTGTTTAATGCAAAATCAATTAATCGGTAGCTACCACCAAACGGCACCGCAGGTTTTGTGCGAGACTCAGTTAACGGGCGTAGGCGTGAGCCTTCACCACCAGCCAAAATCATTCCTAATACACCAGCCATTTTCTCTCCTTGAGATTATCGTTAATATAGCCACTATGAATTAATAGCGACTTTAAACATTATTTGGGATTAACTTAACATATTTTTTTTACAAATCTGAGAAACATGTAACTTATATTTATTTGCAATATAAATTCATACGATAGTGTGGTTTAGTTCAATATTCCCAGACCAGTAAACACAAATAGTTAACATTGTATTTACCAATCCTATATATAGTTATTCATGCCATAAAATAGTAATTGAAAGTGATGACTTACAGTGCAATTATTTGAACTATAGTTACTTAGTAGGGATCATGGTATGGCACTCAGTTTGTTTCAACAGCTTCAACTTATTTGGGATTATCATCTTTTAAATCAAGAGATAAAAAAAAGCGATGCTATCTTTGTGTTATGTAGCTATGATTTACGTGTTGCTGAACATGCTGCTCAACTCTATCTTGATGGGTATGCCCCTTTGCTTATCTTCTCAGGGGCGCAAGGACGTACGACAGAAGGCTTGTTCCACTTAAGCGAGGCTGAAACTTTTGCAAATGTAGCTAAAGATATGGGGGTTCCCTCTTCTGCTATTCTTGTGGAAACAAAAGCGACTAATACGGGTGAAAATATTTTTTTTACTCAAGATTTGCTTAAAGAAAAAAATATCAAGGTTGAGTCTCTGCTGTTAGTTCAGAAGCCTTATATGGAAAGAAGACTACTTGCTACTTTCTTAAAAAACTGGAACGATATAGAATTCTGTATCACCTCCCCTAATATTAGTTTTATCAATTACCCGACTGACGACGTAACGTTTGATCATGTCGCTAGTATTATTTTAGGTGAGTTACATCGACTAAAAATCTATCCAACCTTGGGTTATCAAGAAGCGCAGGATATTCCCGACGATGTTTGGGAAGCGTTTGAAAATCTTACTCAACTTGGCTTTGACGAATATTTATTACCCGAATAAAATAAATACATAAAAATAGCCCTGAATCACAAACATAATTCAGGGCTATATATTATCTTACTATTTTTGTACAACTTACTTTAAACGATAGAATACCGTTGAAAGAGGAGGTAAGGTGATTAAGATAGATTGAGGTAATCCCTGAGACTCGATAGATTCCGTTTTCACTTTACTAACCACATCGTAATTACTGCCTCCATAGAAGTGTGCATCACTATTAAGTAGTAACTCATATTCACCAGAAACAGGCATACCTAAACGGAAGTTTTCTCTTGGTGTTGGTGTAAAATTACTCACCACCAAAATACGCTCATCGTTATCGCCTAAACGTTCGTGAGCTAATACGCTCATTTCTGCTTCATCTTGCAAACGCCATTCAAAACCACACGGGCTACAGTCATTTTGATACAGTGCTGGTTGTGACGTGTACATTTTATTCAAATCACGAACTAAAGCTTGCATACCAGAGTGGCGTTCAAACTCGGTTAAGAACCACTGCAGTTGACTATCGTGATCCCACTCTGCGCTTTGGGCAATCTCTGCCCCCATAAAGTTTAACTTCTTACCAGGCTGGCCATACATATAACCCATGTACGCTCGCATATTTGCGGTTTTTTGCCATTCATCGCCCGGCATTTTATCTAGAATAGCGCCCTTTCCATATACTACTTCGTCATGAGAAAGTGATAATACGTAATTTTCACTAAAAGCATAAACCATAGGGAAAGTAATGGTGTCGTGATGATAACGACGATGGATTGGATCTTCTTGAATATAACTTAAACTGTCATGCATCCAGCCCATATTCCATTTAAAACCAAAACCTAAACCACCATCAAACGTTGGTGCAGAAACGCCAGGGAATGCGGTTGATTCTTCAGCAATAGTCATTGCATTTGGATAATGAGAATAAACTTCTTCGTTCATCCATTTCAATAACGCAATAGCACCATGGTTGTGATTTCCGCCGTCCCAGTTAGGGATCCACTCACCCTCTTCACGAGAATAATCAAGGTAAAGCATCGAGGCTACCGCATCAACACGCAAGCCATCAATATGGAAATGCTCAAACCAATACAAAGCATTTGAAACTAAAAACTCACGTACGTGTTGTTGGTCATAATTATAAATGAAACTTTGCCAATCATTGTGCCAACCACGACGTGGATCTGGATCATTAAACAATGATGTACCATCAAAATTTGCTAAGCCATGCGAGTCAGATGGGAAGTGTGCAGGAACCCAATCCAATACCACTCCAAGGCCAGCTTGGTGACACTGATCAACAAAATATTTAAAATCGTCAGGCGTACCAAATCGGCTAGTTGGTGAGAATAAGCCTATCGGCTGATAACCCCAAGAGCCATAGAATGGGTGCTCAGATACAGGCATTAATTCAAGATGGGTATATCCCATATCAACCATGTATGGAATTAGCTGCTCAGCCAACTCACGATAAGTCAGAAACTCTCCTTGCTCATTTCGCTTCCACGACCCCGCATGAAGTTCATAAAATGACAGTGCTTCTTTTTGTTTTTGCGTTACAGAGCGTGTTTGCCAGGTAGAATCTTGCCATTGATAGCTTGCCTGGTCATAAACCACAGAAGCAAAAGAGGGGTATTGTTCATTATGAGCGCCAAATGGGTCCATTTTATGAGGCAGTGCTTCTCCTTGAGGCCCTTTAAGCTCAAACTTATATTTTACCCCTGTTGTATGTTCAGGGATAAACAAAGCCCAAAGCCCATTATCAATACGCTGCATTGGATGACGACGGCCATCCCATTGATTGAAATCACCTATCACACTGGCTGCTGATGCATTTGGAGCAAAAACAACATAACGCACACCTTGCACTGATTCACCACAACGTTCAACCGTCATGATGTGTGCACCTAGGTGGTTATACATCTCTTTTGGCGTATGCGCTTGAGTATCACTTGGGGCAATATCATGATATTGATAAGGATCGTCAATGACTTGCTCTATGCCGTCCCAATTAACGACTAACTGATAATGTTGATCAGTTAAATCGAGAGGCTCATTGAGAATAAACATCCCCTCTTGAGAAGGTTGAGTGTGTAATACGTGATTTTTTTGATTTGAAGAAAGGCGTGCACTAACGGAAGTGGCTCCCGGAAGCCAAACACGCAATGCAATGTCAGTAGATTGATATTGTGGACCTAAAAAAGAAAATGGATCTGAAAATGCAGCTCTTTCAAGCTGCATATAAATGTCCTTTTCTTTACGTTCAACAAGTAAGTTCAACGTAAATACTCCTATTATGTTCGGCTAGCTTGAGCACGAATGTCAGTTAAACGCTTAGTTAACTCATTCACTTCTTGACGATTAAAGATCTCATCCAAAGTAATAGATAACTTACGACGCCAGTTTGGATATTCATCAACAGTCCCCGGTATGTTAACTGGTTTATCCATTTCTAGCCAATCTTCAAGCTGTAAACTGAGAAGCGTGCTCGATCCGGCTGCCAAATGACACTGAAGCGCATCACTCAGATGTCTATCCATAGGAACATAAGCCGCATCACGACCAACGCCTTCAGGTAAGAAACCATGGAAATCAACACTGTTTAAGATCTCTTGCTTAGACTCCGCTCGAGTTTCGAATAACGCTTTTAACTGCTCCGCATCTGGGTATAAGCCAATTTCTTCACCCATTTTTAAATCATCGCAATGCCAGAAGCCGCGCAAAGTTGGCATATCATGCGTACACAACGCAGACATTGATTGCTCTTGGTAATGTGTTGGAGAGTAATAGCCACCATCTTCAGCGGTTTCAAAGAAAAACACTTTATAAGAGTGAATGCCAGCATCAGCCAGTAAATCAACGATTTCATCAGGAACGGTACCTAAATCTTCGCCAATCACAGAGCACTCATAACGATGGCTTTCCAAGGCTAAAATAGACAACATGTCTTCTACTGGGTAGTACATGTATGCGCCTTTAGTTGCATTTTCCCCTTTAGGGATCCACCACAGACGTAATAGCCCTAATACATGGTCAATACGCAATGCACCACAAGCTTTCATGTTGGCACGCAGTAATTCGATGTACGCTTCATAAGCTGTCGCTTGCAATGCATGGGGATTTAATGGTGGTAAACCCCAGTTTTGACCTAGTGGACCTAAGATATCTGGCGGAGCACCAATGCTTACATCTAGGCATAAATTGCCATGATCTGCCCACGTTTCAGAACCAGAATCAGCAACCCCAACAGCCAAATCACGATACAGACCTACGTCCATGCCTTTTTTCTCGGCAAACTGTTGAACATCATTAATTTGCGTAAAAGCAATCCATTGTAAGTACATGTACAAATCAACTTGGTCGCGATTGTCTTTAATGAATTGCTGTACCTGCTTATTATCAAAGTGTTGAAGATCACTAGGGAATACTGGCCATCCCCAAATGCTTTGATCTTGGGTATAAAGTGAATTATGCAGCGCATCAAATGCCGCTTGATGAAGCAGACTTTCGCCACCTTCTTCGACAAACGCAAGGAACGCATCAGAGCGAGCACTACCCTTATCTAAATGACGCGTTTTAAACTCAGCAAACAACAAAGGAAGTACGCTCATTTTTAGCGCAGATACTTCAGTATAATTTACCCAATGAGACTGACGAGCGTCATTCAAACGTTGTTGAAATTCAGCACTGCCAACCAATTCTTGTGCGTTATTACACAGTGCAAACTCAGGCACTGAACAAACATCAATATAAAGAATATTTAACCAACGACGAGAAGATGGGCTATACGGGCTCGCTCCTTCAGGGTTAGCAGGGAATAGAGAGTGAATAGGGTTTAAACCAACAAAGTCACCACCACGTACCGCAATATCACCGACTAATTGCTTAAGATCACCAAAATCACCGATACCCCAGTTATGCGCGGTTCTTAACGTGTAAAGCTGAACACTTGGGCCCCACATTTTTTTGCCTTGAGTGATCGCTTCTTGTTTAAAACACGCTTGAGGTGTCACGATCAATGTCATTACATAAGGTGCTTTACGACGTTTGCGAATGATTTCTAATGTATGGTAACCCCATGCTAACGTAGGTAAAGAGAATAATAATACACCACTATTTTCACGGTCATCCTCAATGATTTGAGATTGCAAATAACCTTCAAGTGTCTCACCCTCTTCTGTGGTTACTTTCCAGTTAAATTCACTAATGCGAGCACTTTTTCCTAGGTGCATTTCTATTTGTAATGGCTCATTATCGCGAATCACTTTAACTGGCGCTAATACGTCTTTCTTCAACATTTTCTCAGAAGAGCTAAGTAATGTTTTATCATTCTTCGTATCATAACCTAAAGAAGCCAGTAGACACGTTAAGGTATCGTCACTGACTTTTGCTTCATCGCCCCAAGCGCTTACATAACTATTTGCTAGCCCAGCCTGCTTTGCGACCTGATGTAGTACATTATTATTATCTTTCATCGCTTATCTCCAAGGGCAGCATAACACTGCCCTCATTATTTATTTCATAATCAATTAACGGTTTACTGCTTCTAGTTTCCAGATGTTATTTACATAATCTCGGATACTACGGTCAGAACTGAATTTGCCTACAAGAGCAGTGTTTAAAATAGCCATTTTCGCCCACTGTTTTTGATCACGATATGCCGCATCAATGTCATTTTGAGCACGAACATAATCTGCAAAGTCAGCCAGTACTAGGTACGGGTCACCGCCATAAAGTAGGTTGTCACGCGTTGCTGATAGCAATCCAACTTTGCCAGGAGTAAACTCATCACCAGCAAGAAGATCTAATGACGCTTGCAGTAATGAATCGGCTTCATAATATTTATATGGGTTGTAACCAGAGGCTTTTAGCGCTTCAACTTCATCAACATCAAGACCGAAGATAAAGATGTTTTCATCACCTACTTCTTCACGGATCTCAACGTTTGCACCATCCATTGTGCCGACAGTCAATGCACCGTTTAGCGCCATCTTCATGTTACCCGTACCTGATGCTTCTTTACCTGCGGTAGAGATTTGCTCAGAAACGTCAGCTGCTGGAATGATGATTTCAGCCATGCTTACTCGGTAATCAGGAATAAAGACTACTTTTAGTAAATCAGACACACGAGGGTCGTTATTTACTTTCTCAGCTACTTTATTGATAGCAAAGATGATTTCTTTTGCTAAGTGATAGCCCGGCGCAGCTTTTGCAGCAAAGAAGAACACACGTGGGTGCATATCAAAACCAGGTTCATTCAAAATACGGTGATATAAAGAAAGAATATTCAACAGATCTAAATGCTGACGTTTGTATTCATGCAGACGTTTAATTTGCACATCAAAGATCGCATCAGTATTTAGTTCAATACCCATGTTCTCTTGAACCCAATCCGCAAGACGTTGTTTGTTTTGCTTCTTAACCGCCATAAAGTCTTTTTGGAACTTCGCGTCATCGGCAAATTTGGCAATATCACGTAACTGATCTAAATCTGCTGACCACTCATTACCAATTTTAGATGAAATAAGTTCAGAAAGACCTGGGTTACAGAACTTCAACCAACGGCGAGGCGTCACACCATTAGTCACATTGGTTAATTTGCCCGGAAAATATTCATTAAACTCAGGGAATAAATCACGCTTAACTAACTCAGAATGAAGTGCCGCTACGCCATTCACCGCATAAGAAGAAACAACACATAAGTTCGCCATACGCACCATACGGTGAGTACCTTCTTGGATGATTGATAGCTTACGTAATTTATCTACATCACCCGGCCATTTCAGTTTTACGCCTTCTAAGAATAGATAGTTAATGTGATAAATGATTTCCATATGTCTAGGAAGTAAACGAGAAATTAACGATTCACTCCACGTTTCTAATGCTTCTGGAAGTAACGTATGGTTAGTGTAAGCAAACGTCTTAGAGCAAATAGCCCAAGCCGCATCCCATGTTAAGCCACGCTCATCTACTAGAATGCGCATTAATTCAGGAATACCAATCGTTGGGTGAGTGTCGTTTAGTTGGATCGTTTCGTATTTTGGAAGATCTTCAATCTTATGACCTGCCGCATCATGGCGACGTAAAATATCCGCAATAGAACATGCACAATGGAAGTATTGCTGCATTAGACGCAGTGTTTTGCCTTTTTCATGATTATCATTAGGGTACAAGACTTTCGTTACGTTACCCGCATCAATCAGAGCATGTTGCGCTTCAAAATAATCGCCATTGTTAAAGCTAGCTAAGCTAAACGGTGCTTTTGCACGACATTCCCACAAACGCAGTGGATAAACCGTATCACTTTGGTAACCCACAATAGGTAAATCCCAAGGCATACCTTCTACTGACATACTAGGAACCCAACGGCGCTTCTCTTCACCATTTTCAGTATAAGTTTCAACATGACCATAGAAGCCAACATTTTGTGCGAAATCTGGACGCGCTACTTCCCAAGGGTAGCCTTCTACACCACACCACGCATCTGGTGCTTCTTGTTGGCGTCCATCTTCAAAAGACTGACGGAACAGGCCGTATTCATAGTGTAGACCGTAGCCAATAGCTGGGAACTCTTGTGCCGCTAACGAATCCATAAAACACGCAGCTAGACGACCAAGGCCACCATTGCCTAATGCAGGATCACGCTCTTCTTCTAATAAATCCGTTAAGTTATGCCCTAACTCACCCATTGCCGCCGTAATTTCTTCGTAAAGCCCCATACTAATAAGGTTGTTGCCTGTTAGGCGGCCAATTAAAAACTCTAGAGATAAATAGTTTACGCTGCGTGCGTTTTTAATTTTCTCATCATTTTCAGTGCCTACAAGGTCAAATGTAGTTAGCTCAGCCAAAGCTTTACCCATCGCTAAATACCATACTTTTGATGATGCTGTTTTTTCATCCGCACCAAACGTAGTAACTAAATGCTGTTTTACAGAAGCTTGAAATGCTGCTTTATCAAAATCTTTAATGTTGTTCGTTTTCATCTTATGTCTCTCACGAAGGTTCATAAATCAACTGTGATTAATCCTGCCTTTTTCATCCAGTGGTCGCATCATCCTCTTAGGGGGAGGAGAATAAATGAAAGTAAGGCGTAGTAAAAAACAGCCAATTTAAGTGTGATAAACAGCAAGTTTTGTAGGCTTACCTGCTTTTTTGGTGTGATGAAAAACACACATTCTCCACATAAAACACAAAACGATAACAAGATCACAATTTTAAACATTGCCAAAATTAATCTTTAATGTGTAATTAAAGATCTTGATTTATAAAACAAACACAAACTAAATAAAAACATAGATCACATTTATGGGGTGTAGATAAGACATTTCGTAACATTATTAAGGATAATTTCCTCAGTATTTTTAAGAAGAACAATAATTATGTTAATACCATCAAAATTGCATTTCCCAAGACGTTTGCATAACGCCATCATAAGACAACGTGTTCTCGATATCCTCGCTGATGCGATGCATTATAGACTCGTTTTATTTCGCTCTCCCGCAGGCTACGGGAAAACAACCATGGCAGCACAATGGTTATCCAACAAAGAAGCAACAGGTTGGTACAGTTTAGATGAGGCGGATAATGATGAATTTAAATTTGCCAAATACTTCATTCAAGCCATCAGCAATGCGACTCAATTAGAGCTCCCCCATTCCAAAGCGTTGACTGAAAAACGTCAATTTGCTTCGCTATCGAGTTTATTCTCTCAAGTATTCACTGAGCTTATTCCTTTTCAAGATGAAGCCTACTTCGTTCTCGACGACTATCATTTAATCACCAATGAAGCGATTCATCTTGGGTTAAAGTTCTTCCTTAAACATTTACCTGATAATCTCACTTTGGTTATTACTAGCCGTTCTCAGCCACCACTAAATACCGCTAATTTACGAGTTCGAGATCTGCTTATTGAGATTGATAACCAAAGCTTGGCTTTTGATCAATCTGAGACTTCTCTTTTCTTTAATCAACGCCTTAATAGTGATATTGACCAAGAATCAATTACCAATGTTCGTAAACACGTTGAAGGGTGGCCATCTGCCTTGCAATTGATTGCACTCCACAGCATTCAACACAATCAGCCGTTAAGTAACTCGGCGCAGGTCATGGCTCAGCTTAATCATACTCATTTATGGGATTATCTTGCTGAAGAAGTGTTTGACCATTTAGATAAAGAAACTCAAGCATTCTTAATGCGTTGTGCCGTCTTTGAACGTTTCAGCACCCAACTGCTGCCAGAAGTCACCAGCCGTAATGACTCTCAATTGCTTATTGAAAACTTAAATCGCTTTGGGCTTTTTATTAACAGTGATGGTGATAATGGTGATTGGTATAAATTCCATAACCTCTTTGCCGAGTTTTTAACTCATCAACGACAAAGTCATCTTTCTCATGAAGAAACCGATTTACAACAAAAAGCAGCCCAAGCTTGGTTAAAACAAGAGAACATTTATCAAGCCCTTCGTCATGCAAAAATCGCTAAAGATGACCAATTAATTGCTAATATCCTCACGCAATATGGCTGGCATTTGTTTAATAATGGCGAGCTTGTGTTACTTGAATCAACCATTAAACAACTCGATCCAGAAGTCTTGTTTGCATCACCCAGACTTGTGATCATTCGTGCATGGTTAGCACAAAGTCAGCACAACTATTTACAAGTGGACGATCTTCTTTCTGAAGGCCAAAAAGAAATGTCTGCACGCAACATTACGTTAGACAGACACATGCAAGGCGAAATCGATGCTTTACGCGCACAAGTAGCCATCAATAAAAATGACCCTGAAGCCGCTCTCGCCTTTGCTGAAAAAGCACTTGAAGAGCTTGAGACCAATAAATACCGCAGCCGAATTGTTGCAACATCGGTGATTGGAGAATACCACCACGTTTCTGGTAACCTTGCACAAGCGCTGGCTTTAATGCAGCAAACTGAAAAAATGGCCATGACTTATGGTATTTATCACCAAGCACTCTGGGCGATTCTACAACAGAGTGAAATCTTAATGGCTCAAGGCTTTATGCAGGCAGCCTTTGATTTACAAGATAATGGTTTCAAACTGATTAAAGACCAAGATTTAGGCCAGTTACCTTTGCATGAGTTTTTACTTCGTTCGCGCGCTCAGATTTATTGGTTCTGGTTCCGCTTTGACGAGGCAGAGCAATGCACCTGGAAAGGCTTAGACGTTCTTTCACCCTTTGATGAAACCAAACACCTACGTGGTTACTCAATGCTTGCTCGTTTAGCGGTAGCTCGTGGTGAACTAGACAAAGCCGAGCGCTATCTTGAAAAGTGCCAACAGCTATTAAGCCAAGCTGATTACCATATCGATTGGAAAGCGAACGCGTCTTCTGCTCAGCTTTTCTATTGGCAAGCAAAAGGCAATATCGATGCTATCAGTTACTGGCTAACTCACACAGAAAAGCCAGAGACCCGTTGTAACCACTTTACTCAACTGCAATGGCGTAACATAGCAAGAGCCCAGTACCACTTAGGTGAGGTAGATGCCGCGATTATCACATTGCAAGAGTCTCAGACCATTGCACAACAACATAAATTGATTACTGATATTAACCGTAATGCCGTAATGGAATCCGTTTTACTTTATGAAAATAAGCAAATTAATGAGTCAATCGAAGCCATGCATCTTGCGATAAAGCAATCCAATCAAACAGGTATTATTGGTAGCTTTTTAATGGCGGGTAAAGACATTTTAAAACCCTTAGCCAAATTGCTACAAAAAGGAAATATCACCGAACTTGAAAAGCATCGAATTGAGCAATTACAAAAAGCATTATCTAATAATGAACGCTCTCGCTCTGCACATTTTGATGAAACCTTTATTGAAAAAGTGATTAATAATCCAGAGGTTCCCGAGCTGATCAGAACAAGCCCTCTTACTCATCGTGAATGGCAAGTGCTTGGATTAATTTATTCTGGTTTCAGTAATGAGCAAATTGCCGCAGAGTTTGATGTTGCCCCTACTACAATAAAAACCCATATTCGAAATTTATACCAAAAGTTAAATTTAGCGAATAGAAAGGCAGCAATTGCTATGGCTGATGAGCTAGTTAGTATGATGAAATAATCACATACTAGCTATTATCTCGTTAGTAATATTGGGATAATTAATTTTACGACATTTTTTATACAAAAACTTATGTATAATCACGTACCTTCGTGCATTATGCATAAGTTTTTTTTCATTTATATAGAGCTAAAATGAACTATTTAACGACATTCTTTAAAGGTATGGCAATGGGCGCAGCTGATGTTGTTCCTGGAGTATCTGGTGGTACGATTGCCTTTATTACTGGTATTTATGACACGCTTTTAGAAAGCATCCGTCGTATTAATCCTTCTATTTTAGGGTTATGGAAACGTGAAGGCTTTAAAGCAGCATTTGCACACATTAATGGTTTTTTCCTCATTTCTCTTTTTGGTGGTATTTTAACGAGCATTTTAACACTCGCAAAATTCATCACATGGATGCTGCATACGCACCCGATTCCTCTGTGGTCATTCTTCTTTGGTTTGATCATCATCTCCATTATTCATATCGCTAAACAAATTGAGAAATGGTCATTAGATCGTTTTGTTATGTTATTGGCAGGAGCCGCGTTTGCTTATAGCATTACGGTACTAAACCCAATGACAATGACACCATCAACCTTTACTTATATTCTTGCTGGCTCAATTGCCATTTGTGCCATGATTTTACCTGGTATTTCAGGCAGCTTTATTCTTCTGCTTATTGGTATGTACAGCCCTGTTCTTGGTGCCGTAAAGTCTCTTGATTTGGTCACTATGGGACTATTTGCTTCAGGTTGTGTCATTGGCCTATTAAGCTTTTCTCATGTTTTATCTTTCTTACTAAGAAAATTCCGTGATATTACCTTAATCTTTTTAACGGGGTTAATGGTAGGTACGCTAGGTAAAATTTGGCCTTGGAAAGAAGTGATTGAATGGCGCGTGAACTCAAAAGGTGAACAAACCCCTTTAATTGAACACAACCTATCTCCATTTGACTATGAGCAAGTAACACAGCAACCTGCGCTTATTGGCTTTGCTGTTGTTGGTGTGATTCTAGGTATAGGTTTGGTTGTTGGTTTAGAAATGTACGCAAAGAAAAACGACAAGTAATACATATTTTTTGAACAAGCTATAAAAACAACAATGGCGGTGAAAGCAAGGTTATACACCTTATCTTCACCGCCATTTTTATGGTAAAAAATCAATCTCACTTAATACCATAAGATTGAATAAAAATAGACGTTACCGTATCGACCTTACTTTTCACCGCATCACCTGTCGGTTCAGTGTCCAAATTCATGACCTGCGGCCAAAAGAACAGCCCTTGAAATAAACTCACATACACATCTGTCATCAATTTTGAATCGACATTCTTTAATCGCCCAGCCTCAATTGCCGCATTGAACCACTGCGTTATTGCGCGAATACTATAGATATTTTTTATTAAGTTTTTTGCCATTTCTGGTTGGCGTAAAAACTCCATCACTATGGTGCGAGCAAGGGAAATACCATAGGTTTGATAAAGTATTTCTATCTCTTTATAAGCAATATCATTCAATTGCTCTTCGGTACTTTTCTCTTCATCAAATTGATAAGAAACGTTTTCGTTTACTGAGTCATTAATAATGGTTAATACCGATTCAAATAACACTTCTTTACTTTCAAAATGACGATAGAGGGTACGTTTAGACACTTCAGCCGAGGTGGTAATTCTATCCATATTGGCAGCAAGAAAACCGTGTTCAATAAATTCTTCTTTTGCCGCATTGATAATATCAAGGTGCTTTTGCTGTGATCGTGTCAGTTTTTTCATAGTCCCTCCATCACTAAATTTAGACCATTCTACCCATTCAAAATAAATATGTACACTCAAGAGTTTACTTTTAAAGAATTTAACCATAAAATAAACTCACGAGTTTACTTTGGTAATTAAAAAATGATTTACTCGACTATTTTATGTTCAACCAACCACTCTTTTCATGAGGAATGAGCCAATGAGCTCACGTATTTCGACTGTTATGTTAATGAAGAAAACCGTACTGGCTGTCAGCCTTGCGATTGGCACACTAATGATCTCTGGGTGTGACTCAACCGACGCACAATTAGAAACAACAAAAGTCGACACGATTCGCCCTGCACTTATTGAAGTGATTAGCCCAAGTATAAATGCACAACTACGCTTTAACGGTGTTGTACGCTCAGCCGAACGTGCTGATTTAGCTTTTAGAATGAATGGACGTGTTATTAACGTGCTGGTTGAAGAAGGCCAACAGGTAACCAAAGGACAATTACTGGCGCAATTAGATCCTCGTGATGCGAAAACCGCACTAGAGTCAGCGCGTGTTGAATATAAAAACAGCCAAGCAGAATACAACCGTGGCAAAGCGATTTATGAAAAAAGCCAAGCCATTGCTAAGAGTGATTTAGATACGTTAAGCACTCGCTATAACCTAGCTAAAAATCGACTAGAAGAAGCAAAACGTCAATTAGAGTACACCCAATTGACCGCTCCTTTTGATGGTATTGTTGGTCGTAAGATGATCGATAATCATGTGCAAATACAAGCAAATAGCCCAGTATTGACCATTCATGATCTTGATAACTTAGAGGTACTTATCAATATTCCAGACAGTGTCATGTTAGGTGAATTAAAAGGCTCAGAAGCGATTGCTCAAATCAGTGCTGTTCCTAATGTACGCTTTCCTCTTGTGTTAAGTACGTATGGCACCCAAGCAGACCCAATAACGCAAACCTATCCTGTGGTACTAAAGTTTAAAGAGTTAAGTGACTTTAATGTATTACCAGGCATGACAGTAAAAGTGACTCCTGTGTATCCAAAAGATTCAGCAGAAGGAAACACACTCATTACCGTGCCTTTAACTGCTATCGTACCAGATAACAAAGGCGGTCAATTTGTGTGGGTGGTTGATGCTCAAAATCAAGTACAGCAACGCACGGTTAATACCGGTGAATTACTGGCAAACCGAGTGGTTATTACTCGAGGCTTGCAAATGAATGAACGCATTATCATTGCCGGTGTCACTAGCATTAAAACCGACATGATCGTAAAACCCTATTCTGAACAATCAGCAATGAGTGACGGGGAATAGAAATGGACATTGCACGTTATACAATTACTAAACGTACCTCAGTGTGGGTGCTTATCACTCTGATCTTATTTGGTGGTTACTTAAGCTATTTAAAACTAGGTCGTTTTGAAGATCCTGAATTTGTCATTCGCCAAGCGGTAATCAACACCCCTTATTCTGGCGCAACCGCTCAGGAAGTATCTGACGAAGTAACCGACATTATTGAAGGTGCCGTTCAATCACTTCAAGAAGTAAAAGAAGTGAAATCTGTCTCTAAACAAGGCATGTCTGAAGTGACGGTTGAAATCAAACTTGAATTTGCTCAAAGCCAAGCCGCTTTACAACAAGTGTGGGATAAACTGCGCCGCAAAATTGGGGATGCACAACGCCAATTACCACCAGGAGCAAGCGCATCTATTGTTAATGATGACTTTTCTGATGTGTACTCGCTGTTTTTTGCCGTAACAGGCGAAGGCTTTAGTGACAAACAACTGCAAGATTATGTCGATGATTTGCGCCGTGAACTTGTTCTTGTCCCTGGCGTTGCAAAAACAGCAACACTAGGCGAGCGCCAAGAAACCATTTTCGTTGAAATGTCGAGCGAGCGCATGGCGCAATTTGGCGTGTCTGCAGAGAAAGTGTATCAGGTACTACAAAAGCAAAACATCGTAACGGTTGCCGGTAGTATTGAAACGGATGCAATGCGTATTCCTGTGATCCCAAACTCAGGAATTAACTCAATTAATGACTTAAATAACCTGCAAGTAAGCCTTGGGAATAATCATACTGTCCTTCGTTTAGGTGACATTGCAACGGTTACTCGTGGCTACCAAGAGCCGACGTCTATGCTGGTTCGTTACAATGGTGAGCGCGCCGTAGGTTTTGGTATTTCAAACGTATCAGGCGGTAACGTGGTTGATATGGGCGATGCCGTAAAAGCGCGTATTGCAGAGCTAGAAGATCAACGTCCATTAGGGATAGAGCTGAATGTCATTTCTATGCAATCGGATTCGGTTCGTGCGTCGGTAACTAACTTTATTGATAACCTCATTGCCGCTGTTGTGATTGTATTTGTCGTCTTATTACTGTTTATGGGATTACGCTCAGGCATCATCATTGGCTTTGTTTTGCTACTGACGGTTGCAGGTACATTATGCATCATGTTAATCCAAGACATCGCAATGCAAAGGATCTCTTTGGGTGCATTGATCATTGCATTAGGCATGCTAGTAGATAATGCGATTGTGGTCACTGACGGTATTTTAGTGCGCTTACAAACCACTCCAAATGACAGCCGTGATGAGATCGTTTCAGATGTCGTTAATGCAACTAAATGGCCTCTTCTGGGCGGTACGGTTGTAGGTATTTGTGCCTTTAGTGCTATTGGTCTTTCTCCATCAGACATGGGCGAATACGCAGGATCTCTATTTTGGGTGATTTTATACTCAATGCTATTAAGTTGGGTATTTGCGATTACAATCACGCCAATGCTATGCCACGATTTTCTAACCGTGAAAGCAATAGATAACCAAGCACCACCAAGCCGTATTAGTCAACAATACCGTCAATTATTAACGTGGGTATTAGCGCATCGCGGTATCAGCCTAGGTCTTTTATTGGTTGTTTTGTTTACTTCTATTTATGGTGTTCGTTATATTCCACCGGGCTTTATGCCAGAGTCTCAACGTGCTCAGTTTGTGGTTGATGTTTATTTACCGCAAGGGTCAGACATTAAGCGTACAGAGCAAACTATTGCGGCCATAGAGCAAGATGTAAAACAAAAAGAAGGCATCACTAATATCACTAGTTTTGTGGGCGGTGGCGGTTTACGCTTCATGCTAACCTACTCACCAGAAGCGCGTAACCCAAGTTATGGTCAGCTACTGATTGATATTGATGACTATCAAAACATTGCTCCACTGTTGGTTGAACTTCAAACTGAGTTGGATGCAAAATACACCAATGCGTCGATTAAAGTATGGAAATTCATGCTAGGCCGCGGCGGCGGTAAGAAAATTGAAGCCGGATTTAAAGGCCCAGACAGCCATGTGTTGCGTCAATTAGCAGAGCAAGCAAAAGCGATCATGCTTAATGACCCACAATTGATTGCAGTACAAGACGATTGGCGTCAACAAGTGCCAGTGCTACGCCCTCAATTTTCAGAAGAAAAAGCACAACAATTTGGATTAACAACACAAGAGATAAATAAAGCCATCGCTCAAACATTATCAGGGCGAAACGTTGGTGTTTATCGTGAAGGTAATGACTTAATTCCGATTGTGGCTCGATCACCAGAAACAGAGCGTAATCATCAACGTGCGATAGAAAATACAGAGGTCTTTAGCCCAACAACCGGCAGTTTTATCTCAGTAAGCCAGCTTATTGAATCATCAAACTTAGTTTGGGAAGATGCCATTCTGCGCCGTATTGATCGAATGCCGACCATTTTAGTACAAGCTGACCCAGCACCGGGCGTACTGACTGCGGATGCCTTTAAACAGGTAAGAGAGAAAATTGAAGCTATTGAACTTCCATCTGGATATCAGTTAATTTGGTATGGGGAATATAAAGCCTCTAAAGACGCGAATGAAGGCTTGGTAATATCAGCACCTTATGGGTTTGCAGCGATGATTTTATCTGTGATCTTCATGTTCAACGCATTACGTCAGCCATTGGTTATTTGGTTAACGGCACCTTTAGCCATTATCGGTGTATCGGTTGGGTTAATCGTATTCCAAACGCCATTTGAGTTTATGGCAATACTGGGCTTTTTAAGTCTTATCGGCATGATGGTGAAAAATGCGATAGTACTAGTAGACCAAGCGGATGTGGAAGTAGCAAATGGTAAGCATCCTTACAATGCGATTATTGATGCGTCATTAAGCCGTGCAAGACCAGTATTACTCGGAGCACTAACAACCATACTTGGTGTTGCTCCCCTGCTTATCGATCCGTTCTTTAAAAGCATGGCGGTAACTATTATGTTTGGTTTGTTGTTCGCAACCATACTGACATTAGTGGTTATCCCGCTCTTTTACGCGATGTTTTTTAGGATAAAAATAAGTCATTAGGTTGATCGTTACTAAATAATAAATACAAAAAAGGAGCATTCAATACGCTCCTTTTCTTTATCTAACATCTATCTAATGTCTAGCTAAACTCTATATAAGCAGTTAACGCATCAAATTAATGATGGTTTGGCTCACGTAGATAGATGATCCAGTACCCCATACCAACGAAGATACCACCACCAATGATGTTACCAATCGTCACAGGGATAAGGTTATTAATAACAAAATTACTTAATGTTAAGTCTGCAAAATCTAATGCAGAATAACCACTTGCCGCCCAAAATTCAGGAGATGCAAATGTTTTAATACCGACAGCCATTGGAATTTGGAACATGTTTGCAATACAGTGCTCAAAACCAGCAGAAACAAACATTGCTACAGGAAGAATAATAACTAAAATTTTATCCGTTAATGTACGACCTGAAAATGTCATCCACACACCCACACACACTAACACATTACACATTAGCCCTAGCGCAACCGCCTGCCAAAAACCATGATGCATTTTATGCTGAGCAATTTTCATCGTATTAATACCAACTGCACCGCCATCATTCATGTATTGCTTAGCAACTAACATGATACCAACAAGCAACATAGCACCAATAAAGTTACCGACATAAACAACCGCCCAGTTAGCACACAAGCTTTTCCAGCTAATTTTACCACTTGCACGGGCAACCAGTGTTAATACTGAACTCGTAAACAGCTCACCACCAGTGACGACAACCAAAATAAGACCAAGGCTAAAGGCAAGACCACCAATAAAGTGAGACATACCCCATGGCATTGACTCTGCGCCAGTGGTAACTGTGGTATAAAAAATGAAGGCAATACCGATGTGAATACCAGCAGTGATCGCTAATAAAAATGATTTGAATGGGTCTTTAGTTGCTTTTGCTACGCCAACTTCAGCAGCGCGTTCAGCCATTTGTGGTGGTAATAAAGAGTCGAACTGGTTCATATTAGTAACATTTTGATACAAGTGAATAGGAAGGTCGGATAATCCTCCTATTTTGTACGGAATACAAGCGATTTTCAGGTCTGCAAGCATTAAAATTGAGAAAATTTATAACTATTTTAAAAAAACACAAAATGAGACATAGTTCACACTCAATAAGTAAATATAAGATTTAGATTTTAATATCTATCTTATCTTTATGACGACGATCTTGTTTAAATCGTCTCTCATACAAAACAGGCTTAGAGGGATAATTTCGACGTTCCTTTTTCTTACGTAACTCTTCTTGATACGTTCCATCAACATCCACCGTATCAATAATATTTTCTTCTACATCAGGTAATGATTTCTTATTCATTACTTTTCCTTACTGTCTTTGTTATAACAAGGGCAACTCACTAAGTGATCATTCACTACCCCAGTCGCTTGTAAAAAGGCATAGCAAATAGTAGAGCCTACAAACTTAAAGCCGCGTTTCTTTAAATCTTTACTTAATTTATCTGATAACTCCGTTGTTGCTGGTACCTCAGACATGCTTTTCCAATGATTCTGAATAGGCGTTTGGTCGACATAACCCCATAGGTAATTAGAAAAACTGCCGAACTCTTTTTGTATATTAATAAAAGCGTGAGCATTAGTAATTGTAGATTTAATTTTAAGTCGGTTGCGTATAATTCTCACATCCAGCATTAGCGCATCTACTTTTTCTTGATCGTATTGACTGATTTTTTCAATATCAAATTGATCAAATAGAAGCCTATATCCTTCTCGCTTCTTTAAAATCGTCGACCAACTTAATCCCGCTTGAGCCCCTTCTAAAGTTAAATACTCAAACAATTCATCATCAGAATAAACCGGAACGCCCCATTCATTATCATGATAATCTCTATCTAAATCAGAAACCTCTGCCCATTCACAACGCTTTTTATCCATTGTTATAACCTCTTTTCTTAGACAACTTAACTGAGTTCACACTACCGCAACTAGTATCCTATTCTGTATTGTCATTATGCTACCATTTGCGCACTTTTTTCTGAGTGGCTGTCTGTATGAAAATTCTTTCAACTGTATTCAAAACATTCTGTATTACTGCCTTATTACTTATCGGCTTCTTTTTCTCTGACATGACTCATTTTGTCAAAAATCAGCTCAAGCCAAGCATTGCGATTGAAGATACTTGCCAGCTATCGACTCAACCCTGCATACAAAATGGCGTTGATATTCAGTTACAAAAAGACACTCTTACGCCTTTAGAGCCTAGCTCTATTACCGTTAAATGGCCAAATACGAACTCAGAAAAACTCCTTCTTTCTCTTCAAGGGGTCGATATGGAAATGGGTAATCCTATTTTCCAACTAACCAAAACCAACAACAGCACATTTGAAGGCGAGATCCTATTACCTATTTGTACTCAAAATACAATGGTGTGGACAGGAACCCTCACCGATGGAAATACAGAAGTCACTATTTCATTAAAGGCTCAACAATGAAAAAACTCTTACTCATTATCGCGATCGTATTCGCAGGATTTGCGTTAAAACAGATCTACTTAGCAAATCTCACTGATGATGTCTCTCTTTATGGCGAAAACAATAATGCCGTTGATCTGTTTGATCTTAACGATCCACGTATTCGTATTGTCTACTTCGGTTTTACACGCTGTCCTGATGTTTGCCCTACCTCATTAGCCATGCTATCAGGCGCATTCCACCAAATAGACGACACCACATTATCTCAATTTCGCCCTATTTTTATCACACTTGATCCTGAAAGAGACTCACCAGATCACTCTGCTGAATACGCACATTACTTTCATAAAAAGATAGAAGGCAGCTCTGGTTCACTACAAGCGGTCAATATGTTAACTGAGCGTTACGGCGTCACCTTCCATAAAACCGAACTCAAAGACTCTGCATTAGAGTATACGATTGATCACTCCTCTTATTTTTACTTTCTAACACCAGATGGGACATTAATCACCAAAGTACCTCATACCGTGACACCTGAACCAATAGTGAAAGCGATTATGTCTCTTTCGCAATAAAAATAACTCGTGTCCCTAAGGGACCATTACTTCTTAAAGGAATATCCGATGAAAAAAAACATCTTTGCTCTAAGTGCTCTTTTACTTAGCTCTACCGCTTTTGCTCAAAGTGAATTAACCATTGAAAATCCATACACACGTGCAACGCCACCCAATGCGGTTAATAGCGCTATTTTCATGACTATAAAAAATGATGGCGATAAAGATCGAACACTGGTATCAGCCACGACCTCAGCCGCAAATAAAGTTGAACTGCATACCGTGATAAAGACGGATGGCATGATGAAAATGCGTGAAGTAGAATCTATCACCATTGCAAAAAACTCAGACACCATTTTAAAGCCAGGCGGCTTACATATCATGCTTTTTGAACTAACAGGTCCATTAAAAGAAGAAGAGTTTATTGACGTAAACCTTAACTTTGCAAATGGCGATAAAGAAGTATTTAAAGCACCAGTAAAAAAAGTAATGGCTGGAATGAAGCACAAAATGTAATCATGTCTTTCTAATAAATCAAAGTGTCCGATTAGAGATATATATAATTAATTGCACCTGTCAAACTGCATCCCATTATCCTCTGATGAGATGCAGTTCACATGTATTATCTTTTACCGCTATTCACCGTACTTATTTGGGGCGGCAATTCAATTATTAATAAAATGGCAGCTTCTGCTATTGAGCCAAGCGCAATGAGTTTTTATCGTTGGGCTTTTGCCATGCTGATTTTGACTCCATTTTGTTTGCCTTCTGTCATCAAATCTCGTCATGTGATCCGTCCTTATTTAAGTAAATTGGCTTTTTTAGCCCTACTTGGCATGGTATTAAACCAATCTCTAGGATATTACGCTGGCCTAACAACAACGGCTTCCAACATGTCTCTTATTACCTCGCTAGTGCCTTTGATTAGTATTTTCTTAAGCTTACCTCTACTAGGTAAACGTATTTCTAAATTAAGTATTGTGGGTGCGGTGATCTCGCTAGCTGGCTTAACATTCATGCTTGGGCATGGCGATGTGACTTTCTTCTTACATCAACCAATTACTGAAGGTGATGGCTTAATGGTTATCGCAGCTCTTTGCTATGCGGCCTACTGTGTTTTATTAAAACGTTGGAAAATGCCCATCACCAACTGGCAGCTAATTTACATGCAAGGCTTATTTGCTGTTGCTATGTTGACCCCACTGTGGCTAACGAGTGAAACATTACTTCCTACTGAAGGCTCTATCCCACTCATCATGTATGCCTCTATTGCTGCGTCTATTCTAGCGCCTTGGATGTGGGTAAAAGCGATTGATGTCATTGGTGCAGAATCAAGTGCGATGTTCATGAATCTACTGCCTGTGGTGGCGGTATCTCTAGCCGCGATTCTGCTAGGTGAGAAGATTGAGAGCTACCATTTAATGGGTGGCTTAATGGTAATTTCTGGTGTTATCTTGGCTCAAATTAAAACCAAAAAAGCCAAACCAGAAGCAAACTTACTTATCAAAGCGTAATTATTGTTAGTAGCAACATGATATAAGAAAGCCGACTGTCTATGAGTCGGCTTTTTTGGGGGTATTCGTTAGTTGTTACTGAATAATTAACTTACCATCTCATGATGCTTAGTCAGCTGCTTATACAGGATATCTTTTAACTCCATACGCTGATGCTTAAGTGTATTCATGCTCTCATCATCAATTGGGCTACCAGAAATCTCTAACTGTCGAATGTCGTAATCCAATTGATGGTATTGTTGGAGATCGGCTTTAAATTTAGGATCATCATGATTAAGCTGAACAATATCCAATTTAAGCTCTGGAAAATCTAAGATAAAAGCGTGGTTTTCATTTAGCATTGGCACTTCCTTTTCTATCAGATTGTTTACCAGTATAGGAGCAATCCATCAAAAGAAATGTGGGCCATCACGCAAAGTTTATCTTAACCTTCAGTGAGTTGATCCTCATGCTTCGCTACTTTATGCCCATCTTCAGTGCAGCCTTCTTTCCAATAGCTACTGATATAAAGATCGTCTTTATCCACTTCTTTTTCGTTACGGAAATACGTACGAAGCGCTCTCATTTGATTAAACTCACACGCACTCCAAACCGAAACTCGACCCGCTTTCCACTCTTGCTCTCGAACCATATCTGTTAAGTCTTGCGGATCAGATTTAATAACCCATACAAGCTCAATACCTTGTGGTTTAGTTAACGTCTGTTTATCTGATTGATGGTTAATTTCAATCACAGCGTAGCCTACCGCTGTTGCTGGTAGTGCTTCAAGCTTTGCAGACAAAGCAGGTAGCGCTGTCATATCTGCCACTAAAAAGAACCAATCCGCGTTATGATTAAGCCCTTTGATACTGCCTGGCCCTGCTATTGAAATTGTATCACCATTTACCGCATTCTGAGCCCAAGCAGAAGCAAAGCCCCCTGTTTCAGCACTCATCACTCCATTCGCATGATGATGGCGAACAAAATCCACATCTAGCTCATTCTGCTCTTTTCTCAAATTACGCACGGTATAAGTACGCATCATTGGACGAGTTCTTCCTTCTGCTATTTCAGAAAGATCGGTTCCGCCATTCTCGTTAAACATCAGTTTGATATAACCGCCTTCACTTTCCATATCAAAATTAGAGAGATCTTCGGCTTTAAAGGTAATGCGTTGCATATTGGCAGTAAGCTGTAGATTATTAACCACGGTCAATACACGTGGAGAGGGTTTCTTATTCATAACTTAATCCTTTATTGTCCGTAATACATACAAATACGTTGGCCATTAACTTCATGGATATCAAATTCAGTTTCGTATATTTCGGATAATACGTCTTTTCTGATCACTTCAGCAACGGTACCATTTGCCACCACTTTGCCCTTTTTAAGCGCCACAATATTATCGGAATAACATGATGCGAAGTTAATATCATGGATCACTATCACTACCGCTTTTCCTAATTCATGAGCCAACGTTTTAATGTTTTTCATGATTTGCAATGAATGCTTAATATCTAGGTTATTTAACGGTTCATCTAAAAAGACATAATCCGTATCTTGTGCAACCACCATGGCAATGAATGCCAATTGACGCTGGCCACCACTTAATTGATCTAAGTACTTATTCTGAATAGGTGCAAGATCTAAATAATTAATCGCCTTATCCATCACTTCATTATCGTGTTTTGTTAGCTTACCTTGGCTATAAGGAAACCGACCAAAGGCAACAAGCTCACGCACCGTAAAGCGCATGTTTAAATTGTTCGATTGTCTAAGAACGGCTAGCTTTTTCGCTAAGGCTTTTGTGTCCCAACCCACCACTTCTTGGTTTTCAATAAGCACACTGCCACTGTCTTTGGCCAATAAGCGGCTTGCCATAGATAGCACAGTACTTTTACCTGCGCCATTAGGTCCAATGATCGACGTCACTTCACCTTTAATAAAAGAAGCAGAAGCTTGGTCGACCACTTTTTGCTGACCAAATGATTTTGAAAGTTGAGCTAATGAAATCATACGTTTCTCTATTGAATTTTTTGTCTAACTAACAGCGATAAGAAGTACAAACCACCGATAAAATTAATCACTACGCTTAATGTCGTTTCAAACTTAAAGATGTTCTCAATTGCCCATTGCCCTGAAAGCAGCATTGACATCGCCATTAAACTGCTTCCCAGTAGCAAAGTTCGGTGACGATAGGTATGGAAAAACTCTTTTGCTAAGTTTGCGACCAATAAACCAAAGAACATCACAGGGCCAACTAACGCAGTGGATACCGAAATTAAGATAGCCACTAAAATAAGTACCTGTTTGGTTATTTTGCCTACATCAACGCCTAAACTGGTCGCGTTATCGTTATCAAGCCAGAACACATCAAGCACGTTAGACATTCGAAATAATACAGCACTAATTAGTAATAATGGGATAACACAGAAATAAACTAAGTCTTTGTTAATATTATTAAAGCTAGCAAACATACTTGATTGAATTGACGCAAAATCATTTGGATCAACCAACATCATAAAAAATGACGACACGTTAGAAAACAGCTGTCCAAAAATCACACCAAGCAATAATAAGGTAATTACGTTACTGTTGTTTTTCTTAAAGTAAAAACCAAATAACAATAAAGAAAAACCGACCATTATCACAACCGATATAGCAAAGTTAACAAATGGGTTTAATAGGAAAATACTAAAGCTACCAAAAATAACCACAACCAATACTTGAGTCAGTAAATACAAGGCATCAAACCCCATAATACTTGGTGTTAAAATACGGTTATGCGTAATGGTTTGAAATACCAAAGACGACTGTGCAATCGCAATACTGGCTAAAATCATCGCCAATACTTTAGGCACTCGACGAGACAAAAAATACTCATAATTGGAAGCATCAAGCCCAATACCAATAAACAAAAAGGTGAATAAAACGGTTATAAAAGCCAATGCCGTTAGTTTAATTGAATCAGACATTTTGCTTACCTTTAACGATAAAGAAAATAAACACCATTCCACCAAGAATACTAATGATCATAGAGATTGGAATTTCATAAGGGAAAATGATCACACGTCCTACAACGTCACATACAAGGATTAATATCGCGCCAACAATCACCGTTAAAGGGATGTTTCTGCGTAGATTATCACCATAAAACTGAGCAACTAAGTTTGGTACGATTAAACCAAGGAAAGGTAACTGACCGACAATCATCACTACCGTTGCTGACATAACAGAAACTAAAATAATGCCGAGAAATAGAATTTGCTTGTACTTCAAACCAATATTGGTCGCAAAATCTTTTCCCATACCAACGGCAGATAAACGCGTCGCGTACCAATAGCTGATCACTGAAATTGGCACCGCAATGTATAACAGCTCATAGTTACCTTGAAGAATGTTGGCGAAATTCGCAACCGTCCATGCAGAAAGGTTTTGCACGGCATCGTATTTATAAGCGACAAAGGTTGCAGCAGAAGAGACAACGTTACCAAAAATGATGCCGATTAAGGGTACATAGATAGCATTTTTAAATTGAATACGATGAATGAATTGAATAAAAAGAAGTGTACCGCCAATCGCCATTGCGAAAATCAACAACAAGTTATCGCCATTCCCAAAGATCACCAAGCTTAATACGTAACCCAACATTGCACACTCAATGGTGCCAGAGGTTGATGGGGCTGCAAATCGGTTTTGACTTATCTGCTGCATGATTAACCCAGCAATACTCAGGCCAGCACCAGATAATAAAATAGCCAATAAACGTGGGAGACGACTTACAACAAGGAGTTCTAGGGCTTCTGTATCTCCTCGGAAAATAGCTGACAACGGCAAATCAGCAACACCGATAAATACCGAAGCAAAGCTCAACACAATAAGAACAAGCAATAACTTTTTCAAAGCTAACCTCAGCCTGCACAAAACGTGCTATCTCAAAGAAATAGCACGCTTTACAGTGGAATTAAAAATAAATAACGATCAAACTTAAAGATGGATAGATTGTTTGACGTCAGCAATCATTTGGTCTGTTGCTGTAACGCCTGCAACTGCTAGATACCATGCATTGATATCAAGATACGTTAAGCTGTCATTTTTATAGGCATCAGTTGCTTTCACTAATGGGTTAGCAAACTCTTCACGTGTGCGACTTTTATCTTTATTAATTAGTTTGTCTTTATCGACAATAAGAAGATTTGATGGGTTTACGTCACGGATAAACTCATACGAAACTAAATCACCATGGCGAGATTCTTTAATGCCTGTTACTGCTTCTTTAAAACCAAAATCTTTATAGATAGCAGAAAAACGAGATTGCGCACCGAAAGTCGTAATATTACCGCCTGCACTCATTACCGTTAACGCTGCAACATTATTCGTTTTGTTGTGTTCAGCAATTGCTTTAAACTCTGAGTCTACACTCGCTATTTTTGCTTCAACTTTATCTTGAATTTCAAATACATTACCTAGCATACGCCATTGTTGCTGTGTACTCCCCCAATAGCTTTCTGAATCTGCAGTAAATACGATTGTTGGTGCGATTTCAGATAACTCTTTATAGGCTTTAACAGCACGAGAGCCAATAATGATCACATCTGGCTTTTGCATATAAATCGTTTCAAAATCTGGTTCACTTAAGCTACCAGAAGAAGCAAACTCTTTTGCTTTGTACTTTAATAAATATGGAGGCATTGTCGTTGCTTGAGTAACCGCTACTGGCTTGATACCAAAATAGTCAATGGCATCTAAAGTTCCTGTTCCAATCACAACAACACGTTGAGGTTTTGTTTCAAGCGTTGTTTTACCTAGTTGGTGAGAAACGGTAATAGTTTCAGCATAACTTGATGCAGAAACCACTAAACCAAATAACATTGTAGCGATACTTTTTTTCATATTCTTTACACTCAAGTGATAATTATTCGTATTTGAGAATCACTATAATGAAAACGATTCGCATTCACCAGAATAAAAAAGTAAAGATTGTAAAGACGTACTTAATGTAGGTTTATTAAGATCAAAAAAGTGTGTTTAGAGGATAGAAATGATACCAATGTAACTAATTAAATGATCTATATATTACGCAGGAAAATCACTTAAGAGTAAGGCAAAAATTCTTATAAGTAGTTATTCTACAATAATAATTTTCAACGCAACTATTGAGTGATTTAACCAGTAATAATGAACAGATAATTAATGGAATTGGTATGGTTAACTTTGGCTTATAACAGACAATAAAAAAGGTCATTATAGGGGGAACAATAATGATCTTAAAAATACATAGCTTGTTTACTTTAGTGTAAGCGTCTCTTCGTTACTTCACATGAAAGAGTCTCATGATCAAATAAGAAGCGAAATGCGTGAGAATTAAAGTATTTCCCATCACTCCATAGAACTTCACCAAAGATCTTGCAAAGATCCATGTCTGATGCTGAACCTTTCTTATCGATAAGTCCAATAACAGATAAAACTTGGCTCTCTATATCCTTGGGACAATTTTTAATTGACCATTTATGAGTCATACTCACTCTTTCCATAATAACTAGCCTAATGTGTTTTTATTTTATTTGTGAATCAAGTCACGAAGAGCAGTTTAACCTAACATTAACTTAAAGCCAAGCATTTTGTGACTTGAGTCTCATAAAGTCACGAAAATGACTAACAATAGAACTATTAACAAGTAAATCTCATTAATAAAACAGCGGTAATTTTACAAAAAACACACATAAAAAAGCGAACTATCAATAAGCCCGCTCTTGACTACTACTTTATAGGTACATGTAACCTTGTGAATACTAAGGATATTTTCCCTCTAAGAAGGCCATAATATCTGATGATTCATACATCCAAGTCGTTTCGCCATCTTTATCAATGCGTAGGCATGGCACTTTTACTTGCCCACCACCGTCTAATAATTCTGCTCTATGAGCTTCATTATTTTTTGCATCACGCAGCTCAATTTTTAGTGATTGACGCTTAATTGTACGACGAACTTTGACGCAAAATGGGCAAGCTTCAAATTGATACAATGAATAATTTTCTGTTTCGGCATCTATTTCTGCTTGTTTTTCAGCATCACGCTTAACGCCTGATGGCGAAAAAATACAATCTAAACCCAAAATAACTTTTCCAAGCACGAAACGAATTAATTTCATGTTTACTCTCCTAGTATTGCGCTGTAATTGATTATAGTTATATCTCTCTTTGAAGTGCGTGAATTGTAACAGTTTCATTTCATTGAACATACAAAAAAGCCCCAAAAAGAAAAGAGACTTTATGGGGCTTTCATCTACATTGTTTTAATAAGAACGTTTATTCAAACTCAACCAAGTTACGTTCAAACTGCTCATGTTGCTTAAGAACGCCTTCTTCTGGCTCTCCAGTCAACTTACTTACGCCAACAATCGCTGCTGTGGCAAGTATGATCCCAGGTACAATCTCGTACACATCGAACCAACCGCCCGTTAGCTGTTTCCAAATAACAATCGTTACACCACCAACAATGATACCAGCTAAAGCGCCATTGCGATTCATGCCTTTCCAGTAAAGACTTAGTACGATTGCAGGACCAAATGCAGCACCAAAACCAGCCCACGCATAAGATACTAAACCAAGCACTGAACTATCTGGATTCATCGCTAATAGTAAAGCCACAACTGATAAAGCGATCACAGCAAAACGACCTACATTTACAATCTCTTTGCTTGTCGCGTCTTTTTTAACCAGTTGCTTGTATAAATCTTCAGATAAAGCAGACGAAGAAACAAGAAGCTGTGAATCGGCAGTACTCATGATTGCAGCTAAAATTGCCGCTAATAAGATACCAGCAATAACAGGATGGAAAATCGCATTTACTAACAACATAAATACTTTTTCACCGTCAATCGCTTCGCCCCCCATTGAACCCGTTACATAAAGTAATCCAACCAAGCCAACAAGCACAGCACCAAACATAGATAATGCTGTCCATACCACGGCAATACGGCGCGCTGTAGTTAAATCTTTGTTAGTGCGTGATGCTTGGAAACGAGCAAGAATGTGTGGCTGACCAAAATAACCAAGACCCCAAGCAACCAATGAGATAATGGCAATTGCACTTAGCGGTTTACCATCCATACCTGTCCATAGCGTCATAAGCTCTGGATTAATAGCCACTAAATCCGCACTCAACTGACCAAAACCACCTTGCATTGCAGCAATAGGTACTATCAATAGTGCCGCTGACATCAATAAACCCTGAACTAAATCTGTCCAAGCAACTGCTAAGAAACCACCAAATAGGGTATAAGAAACAACACAAAGCGTACCAATAACTACAGCGACTTTGTAATCTAGGCCAAATACGGTTTCAAATAATTTACCACCGGCAACCAAACCTGAGCTCGTATAGAAAAGGAAGAACAGCAAAATAAACAGAGCTGAAATGGTTTGAATTAATTTGGATTTATCATTAAATCGACGAGATAAAAACTCAGGAAGTGTTAATGAGTCATCCGTTGTCATACTGTAGGTTCTTAGGCGTTTCGCACAAATTAACCAGTTCAACCAGGTGCCGACTAATAAGCCACCAGCAAGCCATAGCGATTCTAAACCTGCCGCGTAAGCATAACCAGGTAAACCAAGTAATAACCAACCACTCATATCAGAAGCACCTGCTGAAAGCGCAGCTGGCCATGGTCCTAATGTTCGACCACCTAAAAAGTAATCAGAAGAACTGCTCGTTCGTTTGTATGCATAAACCCCAATCGCAAGCATCATTATCAGGTAAGCGATAAACGTCCCTGTAATGGCAAAATTATTTTCAATCATTGTATTTCCTTTATGTTATTGGCAGTAAGTTTAACGTCGTTACTGCTGTATGAGCATCTTAGCCCTATTGTTATGGTGTAATAACGACGATGGGATCCGACACCAATGTGGACAACTACTTATCCAAATTGATATCAGTCATTAAATATCAGTGATTACCACCTCCAAGTTCAAGCAATGTTGCGTTGCCGCCAACCGCTGTCACATTGATTGTTCGTGTACGCTCTGTAATAAAACGTAGAACAAAGTGAGGGTCTGTAATTACGGGTAAGCGTTCTTGATCGGTTTCTGCAATCAATTGCGCTAATAATCCATTTCGTTTCGCTAGTTGTTGGTTAATCGCTATCGATTGTTGCTCATTACCAACAAAGCAGACGCCAGCTAAACGAACATCATTAATGTCTGTTATTGCAAACTCTGCCTGTTGAGCTGCTAATCTTGGAACCTTAGCTTGATGCAACCCTTCAAGAATAACTGAAGTTAGTTTCGTATCCTGACTCGAAAGGGCGACAATAATAGCGTTTCCAGCCACTAATGCCGCAGTTATTTGTCCAACCAAGGCTACAACCGATGAATTTTCATCCGATGTGATGTAAAAAACACCTCTCGCTGCCGTGTAAAGCTCGTTACTCTCCCCTGTTGGCCCCGGCATTAACTCCGTTTCAGAAATTAACTGCATTGCTCGTTGACATTGGAAACGTACCATTTTTGCTGCCAGAACACCAAAATCAGGATGCTCCGCTAAATACTCTGACCAACGTGATAATTTTTCCATTCGTGTTGAGAATGAATCAGCTTGCCACTCCAGTTGACCTTGAGAAAGTGCTGAGTCAATAATATGAGTAATTGTTGTCATGAGGTTCTCCTTTCTCATTTAGATCCAATAGTAGAGGAAATCTGTTGTGCTTGAGTGTATCGGAATAAATAACGAGGCCCACCCGCTTTTGGTCCTGTACCCGATAGCCCTTGACCACCAAACGGCTGAACGCCAACGACCGCACCAACTTGATCACGATTGACATAGCAGTTACCCACCTTGATGTTTTTCTCAATTCGCGTGTATGTCACTTCATTACGGCTATGAATCCCCATGGTTAAACCAAACCCTGTTGAGTTGATGTCAGAAACCACCTTATCAATCTCATTGGCTTTAAAACGCACAATATGAAGAATAGGACCAAATTGCTCGTTTTCTAATTGGCTAATGGAGTCAATTTCGAACGCACTTGGTGGAACAAAGTCCCCTTTGTCAGACCAATCTGGCAACTCAGCTTGAGCAACCAACTTGCTCTCTAACGTCATCTTTTCAATATGCGCGAGCAACTTCTCTTTGGCTTTTAAATCGATAACAGGACCAACATCCGTGCAATGCAGTTCAGGTAAACCAACGTTTAGTTCAGCCATTGCCCCCTTGATTAAATTGATAATTCTGTCTGCGATATCTTGCTGAACAAACAACACACGCAGTGCAGAACAACGTTGACCTGCAGAAGCAAACGCAGAGCGCATGACATCACGCACCACTTGTTCAGGTAAAGCGGTACTGTCCACTATCATGGCATTTTGACCGCCAGTTTCAGCAATAAAAGGCACGGGAGCTACGCCAACACCTTTAACCGTTCGATTCGCTAATGTGCGATTTATTAACTGTGCTGTTTCTGTCGATCCCGTAAAGGCAACACCGGCCACACGATGATCTGACGTTAATGGCGCACCGACTGTTCTACCATCACCCGGCAATAAGTGAACCGCTTGTGGCGCAATGCCAGTCTCTAATAGCATCTCCATCGCTCGAACAGCAATTAACGACGTTTGCTCTGCCGGTTTTGCAATCACGGTGTTACCTGCAACAATTGCAGCCGTAACTTGACCTAGGAAAATCGCCAATGGGAAATTCCAAGGACTAATACATACAAAGACGCCACGACCTTGACGCGCAATTTGGTGCGAGACATCGTCAAAGCCAACAATAGTTTCAGGGGTGGTGAAATTCAGTTTGGCTTGAACGGCGTAATAACGGCAAAAATCCACTGCTTCACGCACTTCATCAATACTGTCATGGATCGTTTTCCCTGCTTCCTTATGGCATAACGCCACTAACTCTGGCATGTTTGCTTCAAGCTTATCCGCTAATGCTTCAAGGTAATCTGCACGCTCTGTTACTGGTGTTTGTTGCCAAATAGGAAAGTAGTCATGTGCAATATCTAACGCGTTAGAGACTTGCTCTTGTGAACTCCAAACTAAAGAGCCGACATCATTTGTACGATCATAAGGCGAACTAATAACATGAAGTGCAGAACCGTGTTCCTTGATCATGCTTTCGTAATCACGCGTATTATTTACAATCGGTCCACCCTGCCAGTAAGTTGTCATCTGTGCTTGAATTAAGGCTTCAAATGGCTGTGCTTCACTCTCTACATCTAAATTAATGCTGTATGAGTTTTTACGATCAGAGAAAATTTGGGGTGGTAATGGAATTAATTGATTATCTAGGGATGGACACGCTAATAATGTATCAACTGGGTGCTCTGTTAAACTTTCGATTGGGCAGTTTGCATCCACTAAACGGTGAACAAACGAGCTGTTTGCGCCATTTTCAAGTAAACGACGCACTAAATAAGGCAGTAGATCTTTATGGCTTCCCACTGGAGCGTATATTCGAACATTACGATTAAACATTTCCATCGCGTGATCGTATAACGCATCTCCCATACCATGAAGTCGTTGAAATTCAAATTCATCATGAGTTGCCATTGACGTTATCGCTGCAACAGTATGTGCGTTATGGCTGGCAAATTGAGGAAAAATATTGCCTTTTACATGATCACTCAACAGATAACGCGCGCAGGCTAAATAAGAAACATCCGTCGCTTCTTTACGTGTAAACACAGGGTAACGTGCAAAACCAAATTGTTGAGATATTTTAAGTTCAGTATCCCAATAAGCACCTTTCACTAAACGAAGTGGGATCATATCACCCTGCTCTTTTGCGAGTGCCGTTAACCAAACGAGAACTGGCAACGCACGCTTAGAGTACGCTTGCACTACAATGCCAAATTTACCCCAGCCTTTGACAATGTCGCTACGATATAATTTCTCAAATAATTCTAACGAAAGCTCTAAACGATCCGCTTCTTCTGCATCAATCGTGATACCAACATCCAATTCACGCGCACGCTCAAGCAATTTAAGAACGGTGTCGCACATCTCCCCCATTACGCGAACTTTATTCGCCACTTCATAGCGAGGATGCAATGCGGATAGCTTAATAGATACAGTAGGATCTGGTGAGCCAGCAATACTAGCGGCACGGCCTACACTTTCTATCGCCATGATGTAATCTTTAAAATACTTATGAGCATCTGATTGGGTTAATGCTGCTTCACCAAGCATATCAAAGGAGTAGGTATAGCCCTTCTCGCGCATCGCCTTACCTTTTTTCTGAGCTTCTTCAATGGTCCTACCTAATACAAATTGGTGCCCCATGATTTTCATCGCTTGATTCATGGCTTGACGGATCACAGGCTCTGAGAATTTATTAACTAAACGGCTAATGGCATTAGAAGGTGAACCATCTGCTTTAACGTCCATACTGACCACTTTACCTGTCAGTAATAAACCCCACGTTGAGGCATTTACAAACGTCGAATCTGAATTTTTAAGATGTGACTTCCAATCGGCAACACTCAATTTATCACGAATAAGTGCATCTGCCGTTTCTGCATCAGGAATACGCATTAAGGCTTCAGCAAGACACATCAATAATATGCCTTCTTTAGTATCTAAGCTGTACTCTAATAGCAGCGCATCAATCATTTGCACTGCTTGCTTATCATCACGAACACGCTGAATCAGTTGAGCCGCCTGATCTGTCATCATAATAGCTTCACGATCGCTTGGCTGAGCTAGTGGGATAAGCTCTTTTAACCATTTAGCTTCATCAACCATATAAAGAGGAGAAATGGCCGACCATAACGTAGGTAAAGAGTGATTAATAATGGATGAAGACAATACATCTTTCGCATGAAACATACCTGTTTCCTCTAATTATCTGACATGATTAACTAAACGATTATGCTTCTAATTATTTTTGATTATTAAAGCAAGTTGCGAAAGAGTCTATTTCCTATTAACGAAAAATACTTGTCAAAAACTCCGATTTAATTGCTAAATCGTCCATCTAGTTACAAAATGAGAACAAAGGCGGTAATTTTAAGTTACGAATTAAGTGAGATTGATGCACAGAATTAAGAAGAGTTACCCCTTTAGAGGTGGCTATATTGTACTGAAATGCAATTGACGATATTTACTTGGGGCCCCTCCTGTATACTTCATGAATGCATGACTAAAAGCACTTTGATTAGCAAAACCGGTTTGTTGAGCAATTTCACCTACTGTAAATTGACTTGTTTCAAGCAATGTTTTTGCATATTGAATGCGTTTTTCTACAATATATTTATGCGGTGTAACTCGAAACTCTTGCTTAAAAATGGCGTAAAATTGACTCTCCCCAAGAAAAACCGTGCTTGATAGCTGCGCGACTGTGATCTTACTTCCAATGTGTTGCGTTATAAAATTGTCGATCACCTCTTGATTTAAACGTTTAATCGTTTTTTCTTCATTTTCATCAATTAAATGACGGTGAAGCAAAGAAATTATCGTGTCGCTACATGCTTTATTTAAAAGATGATCATCAATATTAGCTTGAATTTCACACACTAATAATTGTATTAGGTTCTGGATTTGTGCATCTAATTGATAATACCCATGACTAACAAAGAGTTCATTTACTCTATTTGCTAATTCGTCATTCCCAAAAAACTGAGGGAAATTAAGTACTAAGACTTCTGCCTGATATAAACTTGAAAAAGCATGCTGAAAGTTAGCAGGAATGACACCGACTTTTCCCGCATAAATCATGCTGCTTTTATCATTAATTTCAAATTCCGCTTGCCCTTTTAAGCCAATCACTAACTGGTGATATTCATGCGAATGCAGATCTCTTTCTTCAGGCAGCATGATAATCTGTGTAGGGAAAATCCAATCCATTTGCATGATAAATCCATTAATAACTAATATTGCTTATGAACAAGAGTGTAACCAAGATCATAAAAACAATCTATTGATAATAGCTATTCGAAAGCATGATCATGAATCAAGATAATACAGTCAATGTCATTTCAATTTTATCACTCCAAAATAGCGCACTAAGAGTATCCAAAAAACCTTTATTAACAATAGATTAATTAAGCGTTAAATAATAGAGAATCAACTTTCTTATTTTTAAACTTGATCATTCTTCCAATAGTTCGAAACGATGATCAAGTAAAGACTATCTTCGGCGCATTCAACCGCAAAAGGTTGGTATAAAAATTGCTTTGTTTTATATGGCGTCAAAACTATGAATAACAGATACTTATCTGCATAAATCATTTGTACCAACCTTAAAGAAGCCATTGAACAGATAATTGGCGATAATGAGTATAGATTGGTATTATTAAAGTGAAGTATGTAGATCAGTATCAATATACGATTAGCCCTCACTAAATGACGAAGAACAAACGCAATATCATGTTCTTCAATCAGCGGTGCGGAGATGGGTTAATTTTTATGAATTTATTACTAAAAAAATTATTTATGTCTATTATTAAAAGCAGAAAAATTATGAACCGTAAAGGACTACCCGCTCTAGCACTACTGTTATCGCCGGCGCTTTTTACCTCTGTTGCGCTTGCTAATACCGACACTCAATCAATAACGCCTACTGTTGATTCTGTTGCTTCTATTGATATTAAACTGACTCACAAACGTGATGAAGTTAAGCAACTTGAAAACACTGTGGTTAATGATCAAAGTCGTCTTCGTGAATTGCGTAATCAAAGTGATGCTTTAGATAAAAAAGCAACACAATTGGATTCTAAACGCAAACTTGCTCAACGTAATTTAGATGAGCAATACAATCGAATGATTGATGATCCTGATCTAGATATCACTCCTTTCCAAAAGCAATACCAAGACTCTTGGAAAGAAGTAAAAGAAAACCAAGTCGCTAAATTATCCATTCAACAGGATATTCAAGAACAAACTCGAGTATTAAAAGCAAGCAGCACTAAAAAACAACGTGCATTAGACGAACTTGAAATTCTTGGTGAATCTCGTCAAGAAGCTCGCGTACTTCGCCTACAAGAAGAATTAGCAGCACAAGATACTTTAGATGTTGTTCATACTGTTACTTGTAAGATGTCTATGACATTAAGCGCATGTTCAAGCCAAGGTAAAACGCTAAGCATGCAAAAAGCGGTTAACAACTTCCAGCAGCAGTTGATCAACGGTTTTACTGAAGCAGAAACAGTGAAACAACATGTAGATAATGTATCGTTAAATATTCATGTATTAGACAGTGCGATTATTGACAGTGGCTTTAATGGTAGCAACCGCTACACAACTAAATTACAAGCTTCATTACGTGCACGTCCAAACACAACAGCAGCATGTCAATTATTGGGCCTAGAAAACCGTTACTGTATTGAAGATGGCACATCGCAATCATCAAACGATAGAATCAAAAAAGAGAATAAATGGGTTGGTATTACCATTCGCTCTAACCGCCATGAAGATAACGTAACCGTTAATGGCGTAAACTACGGCAGCACTCCTGTTGATGTTATGCTTCCAGCTGGTCAACACCAAGTTACTGTTGAGAAGTCAGGTTTTGAACCATACAGTCGTCAAATGTCACTATCTAAAGACATGACGGTATGGGCTGAATTGAAACTTCAGGAAAATCGTCCAAAGCCAGGCAAGAAGTTTGCTGACCGTCTAAGCAATAATCAATTAGCACCACAAATGGTTGTAATTGGTTCTGGTAATTACCATATTGGTAAAGATGCAGAAAAAGACGTCACTATTTCAACAGCCTACTCTATTGCTGCTACCCCTGTAACCGTTAATCAATTTGATGCGTTTGTTGCTAGCTCAGGCTACATTACTGAAGCAGAAAAAGGTGCTGGTTGTAATGCTATCAATGGTGGTGAAACAAAACGTCACCAAAACCAAAACTGGCGCAAACCTGGATTTGAACAATCTAAAAATGCACCAGCAGTATGTATTTCTAAGAAAGATGCTGAAACCTACGCAAACTGGTTAACAAAACAAACTGGATTTACTTACGCACTGCCTTCTGAAACACAGTGGGAAGTCGCTGCACGAGCTGGCAGTAAAGAAGCGTACTGGTGGGGTTCTGACATTGGCTCAGGCAACGCAAACACAGGTTGGGGTGGTTCATCTTGGGCAAACAAATCAACTTCTCCAGTAGGTAGCTTTGGCGCAAACCCTTACGGTATCTATGATACTGCAGGTAATGTTTGGGAATGGACAAACACTAAATCAGGTGTTGTTCGTGGCGGCGCATGGAGCTTTGCACCAACAAAAGCAAAAGCGTATGAATCTCTAGAGCTAAATCCATCAACAAGCGCTAACTACACTGGTTTCCGTGTTGTACGAACTCTGTAATTAATGAATATACGTTAACTAAATTCATAAATAACAAAAACCGCTGACATCAGCGGTTTTTTTATGTTCAAATAACGTTAATCAACCGCTTTAGGCAAAATGCATGCAAGAATCCTTAGACATCAGTTGGGCATTGATGGGGCTATTTAGTCTCACTCTCATTATTCCCTTTACCATTAATCGCATTTACCAATTGGATCTTGCTAAAGAGATCGGTATTAGTGTGTTTCGTATGGTGGCACAACTGGCTTTTATTGGTCTTTATCTTGAATTTGTTTTCCAGCTGAATAATCCACTACTGAATACACTTTGGATTATTTTAATGATAGGCATAGGCTCTAGCTCTATCATCTCTAAAGCTAAACTTCCTAAAAAACGATTACTGTTTCCTGTTGCAGCGGGGTTATTGGTTGGGCTCTCACCTTTAGTTATTTTACTTAGCTCGGTGATTATTCAACCAACACCGCTATACAGTGCTCAATATGTGCTCCCTTTAGCCGGCATGCTACTAGGCAATAGTTTGAGTGGAAACATCGTTGCATTGCAAAACTTATTCACCGCATTTAAAGAGCGTGAGAGTGAATACCATGCGGCCATCGCTCTTGGTGCCTCGCCTCGTTATGCCACGCTCCCTTTTGTTCGCTCTGCGATGCAAAAAGCCTTTGCTCCTATCATGGCATCAATGGCCACGACTGGATTAGTTACCCTTCCAGGCATGATGACAGGTCAAATTTTAGGCGGGGTAAACCCAATGGTTGCCATAAAATACCAATTACTTATTTTAATCGCCATTTTTGTTATGCTGACAATATCAGTTACCATCACATTACAACTGACCCTCAAACATAATATCTCTAAAGAAGGGAAAGTATTGGTACGTTTTCTAGATCAATGATCGAATAAAAATCAAATAAAGGAGCCTTCTCATATGGAATACTCAACACTTGGCAGCAGCAATCTTTCTGTTTCTCGTATCTGCTTAGGCAGCATGACATGGGGAAAACAAAACAATCAAGAAGACGCCAATCAGCAAATTGACTACGCACTTAGCCAAGGTATTAATTTCATTGATACGGCTGAGATGTATGCCGTGCCTCCCTCGCCTGATACCTACGGAAAAACTGAAACCATTATTGGTAATTGGTTAGCTGCAAATCCTGAACGACGTAAAGAGATTATCTTAGCCTCTAAAATCGCAGGTCCGGGATTACCTTGGGTTCGTGAAGGTTCGCCAATTACAGGTGAAGCCGTTATTGCTGCAGTAGATGCATCACTTGCTCGTTTACAAACTGATTATATTGATCTTTACCAGTTGCATTGGCCGAACCGTACTTCTCCACATTTTGGTAAGCATTTTCCGAACCAATTCAAATTCAGTAATTTTGATGCAAAGAAAGAAGAAGCAGATATGCTTGAAATCTTACAAGCATTAGATACTTGCATTAAAGCAGGTAAGATCCGTCATATCGGGTTATCAGACGACACGCCTTGGGGTATTAACACTTACCTTAAACTAAGTGCTAAATACGATTTACCAAAAATGGTATCAATTCAAAATGAATTCAGCTTATTACACGCTAAAGATTGGCCATATTTAATTGAGAATTGTGTTCATGAAGATATTGCATACTTACCTTGGTCACCGCTAGCGGGCGGTATGTTAAGTGGTAAATATTTAGATGGGAAAATGCCAGAGGGCAGCCGTTGGACCTTCTCACAACGTAATGGTATTTTCCGAGATACACCTGCTGCAAATGAAGCCGTACGCGCCTACATGCAAGTGGCAGAAAAACACGGTTATACGCCTTGTCAGCTTGCATTAGCGTGGTGTGACCAAGTAGATGGCGTTACATCAACCATTATTGGTGCTACTTCTCTAGAGCAATTAAAAGAAGACATTGACGCTTTTTCAAAACCATTAAGTGACGAAGCTATTTCAGATATTAATCTAGTCTTTAAAAAGTACCCAATGCCGTTCTAAAAAATAGACTACATAACAAATAAAAATGGCGACCAGATTTATTTGGTCGCCATTTTTCTATCTCACTGAATCAATCCCAGTAGCTATTGAGGTTACTTAGCTTCAAGTGTTAGCAATACGCTACTCGTATCTTGCTCAATATCAAATCGGCTATCGAGTAAAAACACACGAGATGCATCGACTTTAACGATATCAACCAAATAGGCTTTTACTGCTTGAGCACGTTGTTGCGCCAGTTGACCTAATTCACCTTTTGCGATTTCTTGCTTATTGAGCACTAAATTATACAATGCAATATGCCAGCGCTGATCTAACTCTTCATCGGTTAGCTCTACACCCTTTTCATTTTCATCTTGATCATCTTCAATTTTATCTTCTACTTTACTCGCTTTTTCACCAAATTCGGCTTTATAAAGCTTTTGTAATCCATCAGATAATTTCCCAGAAGTTGGCATTGTACTCGCACTTAAATTCGCAGGTAATTCGGCAACGGTCATTTGCGCGCTCTCGGCAAGTTTCTCATTAAATTGCGCAAGGGCTAACGCTTTACTGTCTTCTGGTGCATTAACAGCCCCATCAACCGTTAATTTTAGTTTCGGACGAGTTTCTAAGGCTGCACCTAACGTTTTTAATTTCTCTTGCTCTTCACTTGTTAACGTATTCGCACCAAAATCAAACGCAATCACATTCAATTCTTCATCTGAGTCTGCAAGGCCTGCAATAAACGAGAATGGCGCAGTTACTGCTTTAGTTATAATGTTTGAAATAGTGCTCCAAATCACCGCACCAAGGCTAAACTCAGGATCATTTACATCTCCAGTTACTTCAACCCCTAAATCAATCACTCCATCGTTATCTTGCAATAAAGCGATCGCTAACTCTAACGGTAGTGACGTTGCTAAATCACTGTCACTGGCTTTACCTAGCTGTAGTTGGTCGATAATTACGTGATTCTCACCCTTTAATTGGTTGTTTTCTAATTTATAGTTAAGCGCTAACGTTAATTGGCCTTTATCAATGTAATGACCTGCATACGTGCCTGAATAAGGGTTAACCGTGGTTAGCTCTACACTTTGGAATATGACATCGAGATCCAAATAAGGCTGCTTAAGTAATGGATTTATTTCACCTTTTACTTTTACCGGTGCGTACTTTTCAATATTACCGCTAATATCAACCGTTGCTTTTGTGCCTGGAATACTCGATACATGGCCGATATTGCCTTTTAATTGCTCAATGCCTGAAGAGAAATTCGGCGTAAGGGAGTTATCTGCAAAGAATGCTGAACCATTATTGAACGCAATTTTTCTAACTCTTAAATCAAACGGTTTTGTATCCTTTTTCTTGGCTATTGTTTTCGATTTTTTAGCTTTCGGCTGTGCCACCATTAAGTCGCCAATATTGGTGGTACGATCTTCATTGATCACCACTCGCGCATAAGGCTGGCTTAAACTTAACGTATCGACTGCTAATTTATTTTTTTGTAAATCAAAATCAAACTGATTGACCGCTAATGAACGCCATTTTACGAACGGTTTTCTTAACTTATTATCACGAATTGAAAGATGATTTACTTGAACCCCACCGCTAACCTCAACATTACCTTTTGCATTGGCGTTTAACTTAGCTTGCGTACTCACTTCCCCTTTGGTTAAGGTTGCATTTACGGCCGTAGCTAAATAAGGTTGGAATTGCTCTAACTTCAATGACTTAACATCAACATCAGCCAATACGGCTTGTTGTTTGGCATTGGCTTGACCTTTAACGCTGATATCACCTTTACCATTAACCGACGTAAAGAAATCAAAATCTATTGGCTTAGATAGATCACTTACAATCTGACTTGTCGTTAAGTTAATTGGAGATATCTGCCATTGATTGGCTTTTTTGGTAATGACTTTCTCTTCGACGTTTAACTGGTAGTCTTTAATTTCTACGCCACCCAGTGTCACTAACCATGAAGGCGCATCAGCAGTAGGTTTAGTCTCTTTTTCTACAGGTTCTTCTTTCTTTTCTTTTGACTCTTCTGTAATAAATTTAGGGGTAAATAAGGTAACAAGATCGGCCCCTTTATCGTCTATTTTTGTCGACACATTTAAACCATGAGAAGTAACAGAAACAATCTTAACGGTTTGTTTCTCTACATTCGTCGCTATGCCATTCACAGAAAAATCAGGCAAAGAAATAATCGATTTATCTTCTGCATTAAAATTTAGATTATGGATGGAGAATAGGCCATTGTCGCTAGTGATGCTCATCGTATCGTCGCTTTCGATATCACCGATGGTTTGAGCCAGATGATAGTTCGATGAAAAATTCACATTACCCGAAGTTAATTTGGCAATAATGTCTTTTTCAATGAATCCCCATAAGCGTGGTAATTGAACCTGCTGAACATTAATATCACCAACCACTTCTAGTGGTTTTAATTGCACTTGGCCTTTCAGTTCTACCTTGCCAGAATCTGCATCGGTAATTTTCACATTGTAGTTATTCTTTTGCTCTGCATCCGTTAATAGGCTTTGAGTAGAAAACGCACCTAACGTGAAATTGATATCGGGATACGCTAATTCTGTTGCTGTAACACCATCAACGAAGCGTACATTACCTTGCGTTAAAGTAGTTTGTTTAATCAGTACAGGGAATAGTGCCTTATGGCGATCTCTAGGCTCTTGTATCTTGGGTTCAAGCTTTTCTTCTGAAGCCAAATTACGATTTACGGCATCTAAAATATCACTGAAATTAAATACCAGCTGCTCTGTATTATTTAAGCGCTTAATATCAATATAAGGTTTATCTAGTGCTATATATTCAATTGAGATTGCTGCATTGAAAATGGATTCCCAAAAATTAACCTGAACACGAGCATCTTCAAAGCTAATAAAAGGCGTCGATTCTTCTAAAATAGCAAATTGATGAACATCTAACTGAAGAGTAAAGGGGTTGATAGTGATATCTGTTAATGTCACCGGTCTTTCAATCAATTTAGACACTTGCTCAGGGATCTGCTGTTTAGCAATATAAGGGATTAACAAACCAAGCAGTGCCGCATAACAGAAATAACTGGTTATTGCATAAGTACTCCAGCGAATACGTCGAGGAAAAGCACGAAACGTTGCAATTGCTGTTTTAAATTTGTTCGACATTATGACTCTATACTCCTACGTCTATATCGACAAGGATCAGATACTCATCTGGATATTCTTTAACACTAAAACTTATCCAGATACGCATCTTTCCCTGATTAACTAAAAAGCCATCAATGGCATAATGACAAGAATAATTACTTATTCCTATGATACCTAAGTAAAGCACCAAAATTTTATCCCTAGTGTTTGTTGATGTCTACCAATCTCCTTGTATCGATCATTAAAATTCGACAAAAGTAACTTTGAAGGGAGATCACTATTTGTAAATGAGGCGATATTTACTCTAAATCCCTAAATAAATACTGCTATAGTCCTGTTATGCATTTATTATCAACACATAAAATAATTCACACAGTTCATGGTTAGGTACTCTAAAAAATGAAAGTCATCTCTATAATAAGTGCAGTTGCTATGACTGTTTTCTCCTCCCCACTTTGGGCTAACGTAACTCCACTTAGTTCATCTCAATGCCAAGCCATGATCGGCAAAGGCGTTATGTCGACTAAAGCACCCGTTCAATGTGACCGTTTACGTAACGTCACCTTTAAGCATTACACGTTTGATGGGAAAACAGCGACAGGTAAACTTGTTGTCTTAGATGCAGTGGCACCTCACGTTGAACGTATTTTTGATGAGTTGTATCAGCAAGGCTTTCCAATTGCTCAAGCAAAGCCTATTGAGTATTACGCGGGCAATGATGTTAAATCTATGGATGCTAATAACACCTCAGCATTTAACTATCGACCGATTGCAGGAAAATCATCCCTCTCTTTACACGCTTATGGCGTTGCTATTGATATTAACCCGTTACAAAATCCATTTGTTGAATTTACCTCCTGGGGAACCGCTACATTCAAACCATTAAAAGGCCATGAATATTCAAACCGAATGTTGCAGCGCTTAGGGAAGGAAGACAGAAAGGGATTTGCAGAAGAAGTGATTAATCTTTTTGCTAAAAACGGATTCATTTATTGGGGCGGATATTGGGATACACCCATTGATTTTCAGCACTTTCAAACCAGCCGAGATATGGCGTATTTAATGACGGCGATGCCAACCAAAGATGCCTCAATATTTTTTAACCATTATGTTGATTGGGTTCAGTCATGCCAACAAAGTTACGGTTCTAAGCAGATGAATACATTCAAAGATTACACGTCATATTTGCAAACAGAATTAAAAACAGCGACGTCTTTAAATCGTTTATATAAAGCCAATCCTAACGCGGTTATGCAAGCGATAAACAAGAAAGCACAAGTTTCACAATCTCGCTGTTTTAAATAAAAATCCTGAATCCTGAAAAGCATAAACCCGCTGAACTCTCATTCAGCGGGTTTATATATCTTACTTAGCTTTTATAATGCTTATTTGTTTAAACGATTCGCAGTCCAAACATACAACAACTCTAAAGCAATCGTCGCACCAGCCAATGCTGTAATATCACTTTGGTCATACGCAGGTGATACTTCTACCACATCCATACCAACCATGTTGATACCTTGCAAACCACGGATGATTTTTAAGATCTTATCTGAGTTTAAGCCACCACATACCGGTGTACCTGTACCCGGAGCAAAGGCAGGATCAAGACAATCAATATCAAACGTTAGGTAGACTGGTTTGTCGCCAACAATACCTTTTACTTGTTCGATAATGGCATCAACACTCATGTCATTGGCTTGCATTGCGTTAATCACATTAAAGCCGTGATCTTCTTTTTCATACTCAGTACGAATACCAATCTGAACAGAGTGCTCTGGTGAAATTAGCCCTTCATTTGGTGCATGATAGAACATAGTACCGTGATCATAACGACTACCATGGCTATAAGTATCCGTGTGAGCATCAAAATGAATTAATGCCATTTCACCGTATTTTTTACCATAAGCACGTAGCAAAGGCAGAGTAATAAAGTGATCACCACCTAAACCTAATAGCGTTTTACCACTATTTAGAATCGCATCAGCCGCAGCTTCAAGACGTACCGTTAAATCTTCTGCATCGCCTGTATCAAAAACAAGGTCGCCTGAATCAATAACTTTTGTATGATCAAATACATTGAAATCCCATGGGAATTTTTTACCTTCCCACGCTAGATTTACCGATGCACGACGAATCGCATCTGGACCTAAACGCGCACCAGGTCGACCTGAGGTTGCCATATCTAATGGCGCACCTAATACCACGATGTCAGCATCGTTATCAATTGGGTTTTGTACCAATGGACGACGCATAAATGTCATTGCATTTGAGTACAATGAATAGTCTTTTTTGGTGAATAAATCGTTCATTAAAAATCTTCCAAATAGGTGTAACCCATTAAGCCTTGCTCTAACTCTTCAAGCACGCTTTGTTGTTCTTCTTCTGCAACTTTCGCTGTTACCATGTCTTTGTAGTTTTGACGGATCAAATCCACATCGATATGCACATAACGCATCATATCTTCAACGGTATCGCCTTCATTGATGTAATCAATATTCGCTTCGCCGTTTTCATCAACATTCACAACAACGCTGTGAGTATCACCAAATAGGTTATGCATATCACCCAAGATCTCTTGGTATGCCCCTACTAAGAAGAAGCCCATCAAATAAGGCTCATCAGGGTTCCAAGCCGGTACTGGCAGTGTGGTTTCAATACCTTGACCATCAACATATTGGTCAATAGTACCGTCTGAGTCACACGTAATATCCAGTACAACTGCGCGATGTTCATCCGCATTATCAAGACCACTTAATGGCATTACAGGGAAAACCTGATCAATACCCCATGCATCTGGTAATGATTGGAACAGAGAGAAGTTCACAAAGAATTTATCCGCTAAACGCTCGCTCAATTCATCTAGAATTGGGCGGTGGTAACGGTTCTTAGTGCTCATTTTTACGCTTAATTCATAATTAATGCGTAATGATATTTGCTCTGCCCATGCACGGTGTTGCAGGTTAATCATGCCTGTCGCAAACTGATTATGCGCTTCTGCTACGTCACATTGAGTATCGTTATAAATCTCAATTAATGCGCGATCATCACCGCCATTTTCTAACTGCTCTAAGTTACGCCACATATTGTGTAGTAACAAAGGATCATCACCACAAGGCGCTTCTATTGCTTCTGGTGTGTAGCTTTCTGTACCAATAACGTTAGTAATTAACACTGCGTGATGCGCTGTTAACGAACGCCCAGATTCAGAAATGATCACTGGCATTGGTTGTGAGTAAAGCTGACAAATGTCACCGATTGTCATCACGATATTACGCGCGTATTCCGCCAAACCATAGTTCATCGAGTTAGATGATTGGCTACGAGTACCATCGTAATCCACCGCCAAACCACCGCCCACATCGAGGTATTTTAGTTTTGCGCCAATATCACGTAATTCACAGTAAAAACGAGCCGCTTCACTCACACCATTACGAACATCACGAATGTTTGCCATTTGTGAGCCAAGGTGGAAATGCACAAGTTCTAAAATATCTAGTTGGTCTTCTGCTTTCAGACGGTTAATTACCGTCAATACTTGAGAGGCAGACAAACCAAATTTCGATTTTTCACCACCACTGGCTTGCCATTTTCCTGCACCTTGAGAGGCAAGACGAATACGCAAACCAAGGCGTGGTTTAACACCTAATGCTTTTGCTTCAGATAGAACTAAATCTAATTCTGATAATTTTTCTAGAACGATAAAAACACTGTGACCAAGTTTCTCACCAATCAGCGCTAAGCGTACGTACTCGCGGTCTTTATAACCGTTACATACGATAACTGAACTCGCTTTTTGAGCTAGCGCTAGTACGGCCAATAGCTCAGGCTTACTGCCCGCCTCTAGACCTAATTGCTTTTGCTCTAATTGCGCCTGACTTGCAAGAATTTCATCAACCACTTCTTTTTGTTGGTTTACTTTAATTGGGTAAACAAGAAGATAATGGTTTTCATATTGGTATTCATCAATCGCTTGGTTAAATGCATTACAAATATTATGTACGCGCTGATGAACGATTTGAGGAAAACGAACCAAAGCAGGCAATCCGATATTTCGCTGCTCTAATTGATTCACAATATGACTTAATGGGATTTGATGATCAGATTCACTACGTGGTGAAACATACACTTCACCATTATCATCAATACCGTAAAAACCTTGGCTCCAGTGCTTTACATTATACTCAGCACGGATACGATCCAAATTAACCGAATGTTCCAAATCTCGACCTCACATAAATAGGGCCATCAAAAGAAAATACTTCGTTGGAATATCGAAGCATAACCTAGGGCGTGTTATCCCTAACAATCCTTGTAATCTAACAAGTTGTCGACGGCATTAACTAACATTATCTAAACGTAGTCCAATAATGAATATTTATCGTAAGAATCGAAAATATTTGTCGTTATCTTAGTTCAAAATTGAGAGGTAAAACTGTAACGCTTTTTGTCATTATCCTTGTTTATCTGATACGAAACAGTAGAATCTCCTTCAACATTTGCTGTAATTAATATGTTCTTATGCCAAAACTGAATCTGCATCGCCGCGACTACGTATCAATCTTAGGGGGCGATATCTCTGCAGATAAATTAGAGCAATCGCTCAACCCTCACTTTGAAAGACCAATAAATAAAATTACCCCTAGCCCTTATCTAACAGAAAAAAACCTAACTCGCCGTTGGGATAAGCTAGCCAAACCTGAGCTGCAATCAGAATTACTCGACCCGCACACCCAGGCCCAAAGCCATGTGTACGAGAAAAATATCGAGCATTTTATTGGTACGGTTAAACTGCCAGTTGGTCTTGCAGGCCCATTACGTGTGAATGGCTTATTTGCCAATGATGATTACTTAGTGCCTCTTGCAACCACAGAAGCGGCTTTAGTGGCCTCTTATAATCGCGGGGCACAACTGCTAACGGCAAGTGGTGGCGCAAGTGCCATGCTATTAAATGAAGGGGTAACTCGCACCCCTGCGTTTGCTTTTTTTGGTTTAGCTGAAGCTGGACAATTTGTGGCATGGGCGGTGACTCAATACGACACGTTCAAACAACTGGCAGAATCCACCACATCACATGGGAAACTCAGCGACATTAATATCAGTATCGAAGGCAATCATGTTTATCTGGTCTTTGAGTTTTTAACTGGTGATGCTTCTGGACAAAATATGGTAACCATTGCGACCAATGCCGTGTTTAGCTACATCATGGAAAACTCCCCTATCACGCCTGAAAATGCCTATTTAGATGGCAATTTATCAGGAGATAAAAAAGCAAGCAGCCAAACTTTGCGCAGTGTTCGCGGCAAAAAAGTCACTGCCGAAGCGCATATTCCTGCTGAGTTAGTGAAAAAATACCTACACACCACCCCTGAGAAAATGATGCAATTTACTCAAATGAGTACAGTTGGTGCGACACTCAGCGGAACTATAGGTATTAATGCTCATTATGCCAATGCCCTTGCTGCTCTTTATATTGCGTGTGGTCAAGATGCTGCGTGTGTAGCTGAATCTGCTATTGGTATGACACGTATTGAAGTGGATAAAAACGGAGATTTGTATGCGAGTGTCACCCTACCAAACTTAATGCTGGGTACGGTTGGTGGTGGAACTGGATTACCAAGCCAAAAAGCCTGTTTAGAATTAATGGGATTACATGGCGCAGGTAAATCTCAAGCTCTGGCTGAAGTATGTGCTGCATTATGTTTGGCGGGTGAATTATCTATTGTTGGGGCATTTTGTGCGGGACACTTTTCACGAGCGCATCATAAATTAGCGCGCTAGTTAATAGATTGGAATATCCAATATTCGTTAACTAACGCGACAATTAATTATTGCTCAACAAAGATAAGTTCATTTGTTTTAAAACCAAGTGATTGAGCCATTGATACAAAATGCTCAATCACTTCTTGGTCAACCTCTTTTGTTCGAGAGAGTAACCATAAGTAATCAAGATCAGGACCTGATACAAACGCATATTGGTAATTTTCTTTATCTAATTCAAACACCACGTATGAACCGTAGAAAGGGCCAAAGAACGAGACTTTCAAATACCCTTGGTCTTCTGCCCCAATGAATTTCGCTTTCCCTTCTGCTTGACTCCACTCTTTATCTTCTTTTGAATAGCCTCGGTTAATGACCTTAACGCTTCCATCTTCATTAATGCTGTATTCTGCACTGACTTTACTTAACCCTTCTTCAAAAGAATGATTTAATCGCGCCACTTCATACCATTTACCTAAATAGCGATTTAACTCAAAGCCTGATACGGGTTCAACGCCCTTTGGCATCCCTAAGCAGCCGCTTAGCATGAATAATAATGTTCCTATGAAACCCATTTTTGTTATACGTTTTATCATCATCGTTAGCTCCATTAACTTTATCTTTTTAATATTACGGCAGATTAGCGTAAAAAGATCACTTAGTTAATCAGTACATACATAAAAAAGCGAGCTAACTTCACTCAATGAAATTAACTCGCCTTCTTTAACATTGTGTTGCTCTACATTATATAACTACAAAGCTTGTAGATAAGATTTTGCAGCCGTTAGTCTTACCGTCGCTCCACCGATAATATCCATAAACCCTAAAATTGAATGTGGCTTCTCGGCACTTATCCATGCAGAGCCTGTCGCTCCAATTGGTAGCATATCCATCGTTTCTTGGTCTATTTCAAGAATCACCGTTCGCCCGACTGGTGCCGAACCACGTTGAATATGACGAGATACAAGCTGCTCTTGAGGTAATAAGCTACCTTGCGCTTCGCCAGTCGCATTGACTACACTGTGTACTTTTGCTCTAAAGATTTCCCCCGGATACGCCGTTACAAAAAACTCACTAAATTGCCCCGGCTGAATATTTTTATACGATTGATCTGGAATACGCATTTCAACAAACTTCTTACTGGTATCCCATAAGTGAAGTGAACCGATCCGAGAACCGTCAGCAATAAATACGTGTGTCACCATGCCATCAAAAGGCGCGGTGATCGTTAAACGATCCAATTCAAAATTTAAATTCGTAAGTTGTGCTTTTAAGCCTAAATCTTTGGCTTCTAACACATGAATTTCAGCGATTAACATTTCAACCAAGTCTTGTGATTCTTCCGTATCACGCACTGATACATGTTCTTTCATTCCTAGGTTTCGCTGATGATTACGTTCTGCTTGCTGTAAAGCGACCTTCTTTGCTTCAATGCTTTTTTCTACTTCTAATTGAGCAGACTCAACCTCGATTATCGCAGAAGTAATTTTGTCATCTTTAAGCAGATAAAGTACATCGTCTTTCTTAACATGCTGGTTATGATCAATGTAGATCTCATCAATATGCTGACCAACGGATGGAGACAGCACAGCATGAGGGGCTTTAACTGTCGTAGAGTTGGTTAAATCCGCTGGCGAATAGAATCGATGTCCAAAAAATAGTGCTAGTGCTAAAATTACACCCACAAAAGTGGTGACAAAGTAATTCCCCGCAGTTCGCTTTAATACATTAAATTTAAACAATAACCACACGATTAAAATATACGGCAACATTATCTCTTTCATGATTGTGCCCCTTTAAACCATGCTTGAACTTTATCCCAATCGGTGACAATAGCCAGAACTGCCAGCACCCATAGTGGTTTCCACACTAGACCTAAAATACACATCCAAAAAATCAATTTAGCCTGCGCTAAGCCTTTTTCTTTCGCCAAATGCTTTGGAATAGAATGAATATGCCAAATCTTAGCCGCTACCCATGAAATAATGGCAACCGTAACTAAAACAATAAACCACATAAATATAATGGAATCGAGAAGTGCATAAACACTAGGGAGGTTTTCAAACTCTAAACTGGTAGGATGTATCTGCATTGGAACACCTATTGTCGTTATTCTATTTATCCTTAAATTTAAAAGCCCTCTTATTCCTTAAAATGGCACATCTAAATTCGATGTAATGAAAGTAACGAATATGGAGGGCTCTACCAATGGCATACACGTATTGCTGATATAACAGATTTGATATTTCTAATGAATGACGTTAGTTTATAGTTAATCGATAGCTATCAATAAGGGCATAAAATGGATTTAGCCAAATTTGATCTTAATCTACTTAAAACTCTCTTAGTGCTACTGCAAGAAAAAAACACCAATAAAGCAGCTGAGCGACTTAATACTAGCCAACCCGCAGTAAGCCGTACTCTAGCCAAGATCCGAGAAGAATTTGATGACCCTTTATTTATCCGACAATCACGCGGATTAAAACTCACACCAAAAGCTGAAGAGTTGGCGATCAGTCTACCTAAGATCTTCGAAGCGCTTGAAGGTACTCTACAAAACGACAGCTTCTCGCCAAAACAACTAACAGGACAAATCAAGATCGCAATGAATGGGTTTGTGATTGAAACTCATGGGTATCAGATCTGCCAAGCAATTAAAAAAGATGCGCCTAATGTCAGTATTGAACTGCACAGTTTTACTCAAACCACTGCGGATGATTTAATTAACGGCGAGCTTGATTTTGCCCTTAACTATTATCCTATTGATGTCTCCAAAGAGTTACGACAAGTACCAGTCGGTTTATTTACTTATGCTGGGGTCTGTAATATTAACCACCCAATGGCAAATCAGACTATCGACCTTCAAGAAGTCTTTAACTACCCACTGGCAGGATTAATCGTCCCTGAATTTAACTTTAAAACCATGTTAGCGCCTCAATATTCAAATAAAGACATCAGCCATCAACCTGAATTTCGTTGTCAGCAAGTTAATCCTATTTTAAAGGCTCTTGAAGAATCAGATATGCTTTTCATCGCTCCACAGAGCTTAATGGAAGTGCTTGATCCAGCAAAATACGCTCTTGTGAAAGTTAAAGATAAATTAAAACGCCATGAGATGAAGATAGGCCTCATCTACAATACTAAGCACATGAATTCAGAGAAATTTAATTGGATAGAACGCTTAGTGGATAATATTTTACCACCGAAGATGACTAAGCATTAATACCATGTTTGTTGTCATTAGATTTTCATACTGAAACACCGTACAATCGGCGGAAAAATACAAACAACATAGGTAAATTAGTTTGCATACATTAGCGCAGTTACAATCCGGTGAATTACAAGGCATTACTCGATTACAATTAAGTGAAGGGTTAACAGAGTTTCCACTTGAGATTTTATCTCTTGCTGATTCATTAGAAATCTTAGATTTATCGAATAATCAACTAACTACGCTACCGATTGAGATTGCTCAATTACCTAAATTGAAGATTTTCTTTGCATCAAACAATCCATTTACTGTATTCCCTGATGTTCTGGCTCAGTGTCAACATCTTGAGATGATTGGATTCAAATCGTGTCAAATTCAGCATGTTCCTGAAGATGCCTTTCCACCAAAATTACGCTGGTTGATCTTAACCGATAACCAAGTTGAAGCATTACCTAACTCATTGGGTGATTGCCACTTAATGCAAAAACTGGCATTAGCAGGCAACAAACTGACTGAACTGCCAAACAACTTGTCTCAACTGCATAACTTGGAGTTACTGCGTATTTCAGCAAACCAATTGACCACGTGCCCAGATCAATTACTTAATTTGCCTAAACTGGCATGGTTTGCGTTTGCGGGTAATCCATTCTGTAAATCCGATGTGAAGGTGAAATCCGTTCCTAGTATCGCCTCATCAGACTACACTTTAGAAGAGGTATTAGGCCAAGGCGCATCAGGTGTTATTTCTAAAGCTCGTTGGAATAAAGCGCAAACGGATTTCCCACAAGAAATTGCCGTTAAAGTATTTAAAGGTGAAGTTACCAGTGATGGTTACCCTGAAGATGAGTTGCAAGCGTGTTTAAAAGTAGGCAATCACCCAAGTTTAGTGCAATCATTAGCACAGGTGAATGAAGACAATCATCTGGCATTGATCATGAACTTGATCCCTGCGGATTACAAAAATTTAGGCTTACCACCAAGCTTAGAAAGCTGCACCCGTGATACCTTCCCAGAAGGGTTTACCTTATCGTTAGAGCACATCAATAAAATGACCGCTGAAATGCGTAATGTGTTTGATCACCTACACGATAACCAAGTGTGTCATGGTGATTTGTATGCGCATAACACCTTATTTGATGCAGACGCGAATATTATCTTTGGTGACTTTGGTGCCGCGAGTATGTACCACATGCTAAGTGACTCTCAGCAGCTAAAAATTAGAACTATTGAAGAGCGTGCACTGAATCACTTTGTTGATGATTTAATGAGCGTGCTTCACTCAAAAGCGTAATTAAGCGAAAGCGCATTTTAAATTGAATTAAATAATTTGCGCTTCTCGTTAATTGAGTATAGTTTCTTTAAATACCTTATAAGCAATTGATATTACTTTAAGCTATGACGATCCCCTGATTAGGCGATAAGTAAACAATCAATGTCAGGAGATTTAAAGATGAAACAGCTATTCTTAGGATTCTTATGTATCGCACTATTACAAGGTTGTGGCTCAGACAAAGGAGATGAAGCATTAGGAACCTTAGAGCGAGACCGGGTCACTTTCTCCGCGACTTCAAATGAAATTATCCGAGCTTTACCTATCAAAGAAGGCAGTGAAGTCAAAGTCGGTGACGTATTGGTCCAATTGGACACAAAAAATCAAAACGCCATCCTTGCCCATGCCATTGCAAACGCCGCGAAAGCCCAAGCCTATTTATTACGCTTAACCAATGGTGAACGTCCAGAAGATATTGCATCAGCCAAAGCCAAAGTAGACCAAGCAAAAGCACAACTTATTGATGCTGAAAAAAATTACCGTCGAATGGTTGAGCTAGTAAAGAAAAAACTCACCAGCCAATCCAATAAAGATACTGCCCTCGCCTCCCGAGACTCTGCGCGCGCTACATTAAACTCAGCTAATGAAAAATTCTCAAAATTAACCGCAGGAGCAAGACCAGAAGATATAGACCAAGCAAAAGCTGAACTTGATGCGATGGATGCTGAAGTGGTATTGCAGCAACAGAAACTGGATGAATTAACCATCGTCGCCACTCGTGACGGCATTTTAGATAATCCTCCGTATAACCTTGGCGAGCGTGTTCCTGTAAATGGTTTTGTTGCTGTTATTCAAGCCAATCGTATCCCTTACGCTCGTGTTTACGTTCCTGCCTCTTATCGTGTTGGATTCCTCCCAGGGAAAACATTTTCAGTGACTGTGGATGGTGTTAGCTCTCCATTTAAAGGAACCGTTCGTTGGGTTTCCTCTGAACCGTCATTTACGCCATATTACGCCTTAACAGAAGAAGACCGATCTCATTTAATGTATTTAGCGGAAGTGGATTTACCTGAATCTGCGGCCTCTTTACCTTCTGGCGTACCTGCCCAAGTGCTCTTAGAAAAGGACAACGCAAATGACTGAGTTTGCTATTCAAGCTACTGATGTTGTGAAAAAATTTGGGGATTTTACCGCTATTGATGGCATTAACTTATCCGTACCTAAAGGCTGTATTTATGGCTTTTTAGGCCCTAACGGTTGTGGTAAATCTACTACCATTCGTACCTTAACCGGCCTATTAAGCCCTACCTCTGGTCAGGTGAATGTCCTTGGTTTAAGTATCCCTAAAGAATCAGAAGCTCTGCGTTTAAAAATTGGTTATATGACGCAAAAATTCTCTTTGTATGATGATTTGAGTGTAGAAGAAAACCTCGAATTCATTGGCCAAATTTTTGGTATGGAAAAACAAACGTTACTCCAACGTATAACGGAGCAACTCTCTACCTATGGGCTTGATCAATTACGAAAACAACGAGTATCAGGCATGAGTGGAGGTCAAAAACAGCGCCTTTCATTAGCAGCTGCAACCATGCATAAGCCTGAACTATTGTTTTTAGATGAACCGACCTCTGCGGTTGATCCTGAGAATCGTCGAGATTTCTGGGAGCAATTGTTTGATTTATCAGACAAAGGAACCACCATCCTTATCACAACCCATTACATGGATGAAGCTGAACGTTGTCATCGATTGGCGATAATGGAATCAGGCGTTATCCGTGCCGATGGAGAGCCAGAGACATTAATGGCCAACATGGGGGTTAATATCGTTGAAGTGAAAACAGATAATTTACGCGCATTAAAAAACACATTAATTCAACGTAATGAAATCAGATCTGCAGCCCAAATAGGTATTCGATTACGAGTACTTATTCATCAAGATATTAGTGACCCCATTTCATGGTTAAGATCTGAATTCCCTGAATTAAAAGATGCCGAAATGAATATTGCGCGTCCAAGTTTAGAAGATGTCTTTGTTACTGTAACTGGGAAGGGTCGTCAATGAAGTCACTCAATCGAATGAAAGCCATCATGGTCAAAGAAATTCGTCAATTATCACGAGATAAGTTGACCTTTGGTATGGTTATTATGATCCCTTTAATACAATTGTTATTATTTGGATACGCTATTAATACTGATATTAGAGATATACCCATTGCGGTTGTTGACCAAAGTGAGAGTACTTTTGGCCGACTCATTACTGAGTCAGTGAAAGTCACGCAAGTCGTCAGTGTTAAACAACATTATCCAACAGTAAAAGAAGCCGAAAAAGCAATTCAGCAAGGCGTTGTGCGTGCTGCTCTGATATTACCCAAAGACATTACACAACGTATGGTACAAGGCAGAGAGCTAGGACAATGGATTGTGGATGGCTCAGACACTATGATAAGTGCAGCCATTCTTGGATTGCAAAGCATGCCATTAAGCGATTTGGATTTTGATATTCGCAATAATGCCCATGCTAAAACATTTGAGGTGACGCTATTTTATAACCCTAGCCGACAATCCGCAGTGAATATTGTACCGGGACTATTAGGCGTTATCTTAACCATGACAATGATACTCTTCACCAGCTCAGCCATTGTACGAGAACGTGAAAGAGGAAACTTAGAATTACTTATTACTACCCCTATTCACTCTTTTGAACTAATGGTTGCTAAAATCATCCCTTATATCTTTGTCGGTTTAATTCAAGTATTCATTATTCTTGGGTTAGGGTATTTCATTTTTGACGTTCCGATTAATGGCTCATTAAGCCAAATTTTGCTCGGGACTTTACTATTTATCTCTGCCAGTCTTACTCTAGGGTTAGTTATTTCAACCATCGCTAAAACACAGCTTCAAGCGATGCAAATGACGATATTCATTCTATTGCCATCGATTTTATTATCAGGCTTTATGTTCCCCTATGAAGGAATGCCCGTCGTTGCTCAGTGGATAGCAGAAGTCCTACCTGCAACACACTTTATGAGATTAATTCGAGGCATTGTTTTGCGCGGAGCTGATTTAATTGATTTATGGCGAGATACTGTCTGGATGATCATTTTTACCATCATTGGTTTATTTGTTGCCTCAAAACGATTTAAAAAATCATTAGATTAAACAGAAATATTAGCTGTAAACCACCGTATAACGACGATTTACAATGTAAAAGATAAAAGCCAGAGCTCTCACTCTGGCTTCTTTTTAGCGGTTCAATTTATCTTTGGAATGGATAAACAGAGCCTAACTGCATGATTTGTGTTAACTCATCCAACGCTGCTCGTGATTCTAATAACAATTGAGGATCCGCAAGATCTTTGTCTTCAATACGATCTCGATAATGCTTATCAGCCCACAGATTTAACGTTGTAAACAGCTGCTCGTTCATCAAGGTATGTTGATTGACGGCTTTTTGCTCTGCTTCATTTAATACAACACGTAGACGTAAACACGCTGGCCCACCGCCATTTTGCATACTCTGTTTTAAATCAAAGGTATGCAACTCATCAATGCCGCGTTTTTGTTCTACTAGCTCATTTAGATACGCCCATACTCTTGGGTTCTCACGACAATGTTGTGGAAGAATGATCAAGGTAGTCCCATCCGGTTTAGTGATTAGCTGACTGTTAAACAGGTAAGTTTCAACTGCATCTTGCACCGACACTTTATCTGTTGGCACCTCAATAACATTAAAGCCAGAACCATAAGAAGCACTTAGATCTAACTTCACTTGTTCTTGATTCAAAAATGCTTGTTGATGGCAAAATAAGGTATTTTTATTACCAACAGCAATAACATCATTATGGAATACCCCTTGGTCAATAACATCAGGGTTCTGTTGTGCAAACACCGTAAATTGCTCGCGTAAACCATGCGTTCGTGCAATTGCTTCACTCGCTTCTAACGTCTGGCGTGCTGGGTATTTTTTCGGAGCAAGGTAGCTTTCATCAAACGCACTTTTACCAAAAACAAAGAACTCAACGCCTTGTTCGCCATATTCATTACAAAAACGAGTGTGATTTGCTGCACCTTCATCACCAAAGTAATCACTGTGTGGCAACGCTTCATGGTGAGCAAAGTGTTTTTCATCTGCAAATGTTGCTTTTAAAATATTGCCAGTGACTTCATCTTCAATTGAACGATGAAACTTATTAATTAAGTTAGCAGGAGTAAAATGGACTTTGCCATCAGAGGTATCGGCACTTGGAGAAACCGTACCTGCGTTTGCTGTCCACATACTTGACGCTGAGCTACATGCAGCAAGCAATTGAGGTGAATATTGATGAGATTTCTGTAGCACCTCAGCGTCTGAACCGGAAAAACCTAAACGGCGTAGAGTATGAATATCTGGACGCTCTTGTGGTGCTAATACTCCTTGAACAAAGCCCATATCATGTAGAGCTTTCATCTTTTCTAGGCCTTGCTTTACGGCTTGTTTTGGGTTCGATGCACCAGATTTATTATTTTTAGAGGCAATATTCCCTACCGATAAACCACTGTAGTTATGCGTTGGTCCAACAAGACCATCAAAATTCGCTTCAACTGCTTTCATATATTCCCTCATGACTGTATCACTTTTAACTGTATAAAAGTTATTGCTTAGTAAGCTCTCTGGCCCACTCTAGTAGCCGATACTATCAAATTTCTTGATTTCGTCAGCATTTGATCTCACCAAACAAGCGCACAATCACAACTTTTGCTTAACATTTGATAGCTTTTAATTAACTATTCTCTGTTATCAAATAAGTATGCAGACTTTTATGCTAATCAATCTGTTTCCATAAAATTAATTTATCCATCGGTAAAAACTATTGAAATGATAGTTGATAATAATTCTCATTTACATATACTGATAATCATTCGCATTTACTGATGGCTTTATTATTATGATGACTACTCATTCATTTTCACAATCACTCTCGCTTTCGCAGTTTTCACTGCAACACAAGCGTCTATTATTGCCTATTACTTTATTAGCTTTAGTAGGTGCAGAGACAACACGGGAAATCACCGTCACAACGTTATCTGATGCTTTTTGGGCGGTATCTACCTACGTAGCTTTCACATTGGTTATTTATCATTACCTATCGAATATAATGGGTAAAACCAACCGTATTACTGCGCTTTATAATAAATCTCGTACCAATCAAGTCATCTTCTCTTCATTACTTGGTGCCTTACCGGGTTGTGGCGGTGCGATAGTGGTGACCACTCAATACATCAGCGGTAAAGTAGGTTTTGGCTCAGTCGTCGCAGTATTAACCGCTACCATGGGTGATGCCGCTTTCTTATTAATTGCAGCACAACCTAAAGTAGGATTTGGCGTAATGGCTCTAGGTGTTGTGGTTGGCGCCATCTCAGGTATGGTTGTAAATGCATTACATAAAGACGATTTTTTACGTCCTGAGACCCAAGATAAACAACAAGATCAGAAAGCTGAAAATTCAGAGAAAAACACGTCATGCTTACAAGTAAAGGCGATCAACTTACAGGGTGTATTTTGGAAATGGGTATTAATTCCTGCAACAGTGATTGCCCTACTCGGTTCGTTCCAAGTAGATATCAATCAACTGTTTCATTTACCACAACACACGATTGAATGGATTGGCGCAATATTAGCGATTGGCAGCATGATGTTATGGTCGTTAACCAAAGAGATCAGTGATTATCAATCAACGGTTTCAGAAGATAATAAGTGTGTAAGTTCTCATCCAATGCAAAAGGCGGCACAAGACACCAATTTTGTCTCTGCTTGGGTAATTGTCGCTTTCTTAATTTTTGAACTATCAACCTACTTCTCTGGCATCGATTTACACACGGTATTTTTAGGTTATGGAATGTGGATGCCACTGATTGGCTTGGCAATTGGTTTACTTCCGGGCTGTGGTCCTCAGATTTTAGTGACGAGCCTATATTTATCCGGTGCGATGCCAATGTCAGCACAGCTTTCAAATGCAATTTCAAATGATGGTGACGCCCTATTTCCAGCAATTGCATTAGCACCAAAAGCGGCAATGGTTGCGACCTTCTACTCAGCAGTTCCTGCCTTTGTAGTTGGCTATGGTTATTACTTCTTGTTTGAGATGTAATACTTCCTAGATCCCAAGAATAACCGATACACTTTGGTATAGATAAGAGAATCAGTTGCCTATAAGCTTCAAGCTCTCACACAATAAGCCTGGTAACCACATGGGAAACCAATATAAGCAACTGACACTAGCCGAAAGATACCAGAGCGAAGCTTGGAATTCACTCAGTATTTCAGCTCGTGAAATAGGAAAAATGCTTCAGCGAGGTAATAAATCAATTTCAATTGAATTATTACGCTGCCCTATAGGCAGCTATGGTGCAGATCAAGCACATAGGCACACTTTTCAAAAACGGACATTTGCAAAAAATACACTAAATGCAGTCAAAAGCGCAAAGATATAATAAAGCCTCCTCTTGGAATAGATTGGTGTCCTAAGCAAATAGCTGGAAAGATGAAGCAAAGTATATAAAATACAATATCTTGCTGTACTATTTACAACCTAAAGAAATAAGAGTACTGGAAAACTCTTCTACCTCGAAAAGAAAAAACCTATAAGCAACGTAAAGACACGGAAGCAGGGGAAAAACTAATTCCTAATCGTATAAATATATCTCAACGTCCATCTATTTTTAATGAAAATGCTGAGTTTGGTCATTGGGAAGGTGATACCTTATATGGCCCAAATGGGTATTTAGTGACTATGGTTGAGCGTGTATCTAAGCTATTAGTTACGCAGTAAATCGGCGTTGTTGATTAAAAAACTTTCCACAACTACCATCTAGCCTTCACTAGCTAGATAAACTAAACCTGAAAATGCGAATAGATGAAACAACAAAGGCGACAGTGTTATCCATCGCCTTTTGTATTAAAACGTAAAAAAATCAGTTACTTTATAAAACCAAAAAAGTTCATCTTATAATACTAATAATGGAAAGCTGAACGCCTCCAAGTAGTAATATCTAAATTAACAAACTTAGTATTAATTAGAGCTTCTTTTAACTTTGTTAAGTCAATATATTTAGTAAACTCATCAATATCTCTATTTACTGATTCGTTTCTTGAAAATTTACGTTTAAATAACTCCTCGACACTAATGTCTGTAATTTCATCTAAAAAAAGGCAACCATTTATCATTTCCAACAAAGTAGAAAAAACAAAACGGTATGTATTATCATCTATTTCTCCATAATCCAGATTACTATCATCTATTTATAAATCATGAAGTTCACTACCCTTTAGAATAAAAATAATATTCTTAGATTTAATTACACCAATAGATGGCTCATCAGAGCATACGACTTCTTCCCCTGAATTTTGTATAAATAAATTACCTTCAGGTCTGTTATCCATTAGTAGTATTTTTTTCCATGAATTTTTTGATTCTTTATTCCACTTTAGATCTACTCGTCTTTGGGAGGCTATTATCTTTATTTCGCTAACTCCAAAATTTTCAAGAAGTTGATTAAATACATAATCTGAAGATATATCATAAGATGGAAAGCATACAAGTTGATTAATATGATCTGTTTGAGCTGATTTAGCATTTCCATATATACTATTCATAATGGATAAAGCTGAGCGATTATCTTTTAGATTTTCAGTATCTCTTATAAGAGAGTCTGCTGATCGATAAGTACTACTATCTATCGTCCAAAATTCATTTGAATTTATAAGTTTATCAATTGATGTTAACTCTCTCTCTTCAAGTGTTTCCTTAAGAACTAGGTCAAGTTCATACAATGAATTATTAAAGAGTTCATCATTTTCAACTAATTGTTTATCATTTCTATTTACATAGCGTCGATTATTAAGTAATCCTTGTAATAATAAACCGGCTTCGCGTGATGCCCACGATATTGAAAAATTATTTTTGCATAAGCTATTAATTTCACTAGATATATGATTCCGATAAGAATCGTATACTTTTTTTAACATTTGATCTTTTTGCTCAGTTGCTTCTATTCTATCTCTAGCAACATTAGTCTTGGGAGAATTATATCCATAGCAATTAGCAATAGCTAAAATAGTTTGCGTATTAAACCCTGGCGTTTCATAAGCAACACGAATCCCTTCAATGCAAGTTCCTGATATATTTTGAAGATCACGAGTGTCAACAATCATAAACTCCCACTCCTTAAAAATCTTATTATAAATAAGACCATAAGACACATCGACACCATCTATATTTTGAGTCTCGACTTTATATTTTTCTCCATCTTTACCAATACTTTCTAAGTGAGAGCGAAGATAATCATCTGTATTTTTATAGCCAATAACTTCTTCATCTCCGTTATGATTAAATATTATTTTATGTTTAGGAACAAGTATCCATCGTTTTAAATTCTCTTTAATTTTTTTACAAGTATCAACAGCCGAAGAACGAGGGTAAATTATTATTTTTGTGCCAGATTTTTTTATTTCATTAGGTAATTCATGAAACGAAAGTTCTTTGAGCAAGTATTTACCATGAACCTTCCTTATCTTAATCAAAATACCATTATCTGACTCTTCTGTTTTTGTTATAATATCTAAATCATCCGCAATCATAAAACAAGTTAGTAAGCCAATTCCAAATCGACTTATAGCGGTAAACCCCTGATGGTTTTTTATAAACTCTTTATCTTGATATCTAGAAGAACCAACCGTTAATAAATAATTCTTTATAACATCAAGAGTCATACCAATTCCATTATCTGTAATTGATATATTTTTAAAATCTGATTCAGCTTCTATCTTAATATTTGCTTTATAAGCATGGGAATTATTCTTTTTATTTACAAAGGATTTTAAGCTACAAGCATCTAATGAATTTTGAATTAATTCACGAACAACAACTGACGAGTCATTATATAAAGTATGACCAATCAAAAGATCTAATATCTTAGTTTGATCTAATGTAAATAATAATTGTTCTCGGCTAAATCCATTAGTTTCAATAGAGCTATCATCAATATCAACCCAAGGAAATTCAAAATCAACAGAATATACCGTATTAGTTTTTTTACATATATTATGGCTTTGTTTTAATTGAGACTTTGTATACTCTAAATATGACATTAAACTGAAGAAACCATCATCACTTTCAAATAAAGCACTGACTTCAAAAGTATCAGGTTGAATTGAGTTATCTATATTTCCATGTATATTTACTTTAGACTTCGCTCTTATAACATTTATTGAGTTATGCTTTAACCATTCTCGCTTACTAATCGCATTCTTTGGTGAGATTAATCTCATTTCTAAAGTCGGTGCTCTATCATTTGTTATATTAAGAAGATCACATGTTCTCAAAACTATAGCACAATATTGAACATTTACTTTTGAGCAGTCTACTTGAGAGTATTGGGCATCAGGTTTATATTTACTGACATCTTTAATATCGTCTAAATTATGACTTTCACATATTAATGCTAAATCTCTCTTAAATGCTTGTGGTATATTTCTCAGCATTTCTGCTATTATTTGAGAAGAAACATTACCATGCTCACCAAGTTTATTGCTTTCATAAATCCAATTTTTAACTCGTTTGGCGTGATTAGCACGAATAAACTCTTGAAAAATATAATCATCTTTTTTATCTGAGCTAATTGTATTTACAATATCTATATTGTCATTTTCAAAGCGACCTTTAAATTCTAAATATTCATGATTTGTATTCCTACTATTATATTCTTCTGACGTCACTAACATTCCTATATCATGGAAATATATAGAAAGAGTAATCATCAAACACTCAGCAGAAGTTAACCTATCAAAAGTGGATGAAGGAACAATAATATCAACTAAAGAAAGCATACTATTTACATGGGTTATGTCATGTTTTGTATATTCACTAAACACACCTTCTCGTCCGATGTGATTAAGCATAGTCTCAATATTACTTTTAATATCCTTCAATGATATACTTTGAAATGCTGGTAAATCTAAAGCTTTTAATGCCTTTTTTTCTACTTTTGAAGATAATGTCATATAAGTATTCTCTTTATCTAAATTTAACTATATCAAAATAAGTTAGTAATAATTTTCGGATACATAAATATAATTACTCCTAATAAACACAGCGTAATAAGTAAAGCTATGAATTGAATTTCGTTCCATCTCCAAGAAATGTCACTTGATGGTAACTTTCTTTCAACTTTCGTATCAATTGTACTTAAAAAATCAACCTCTTCTATACGATAATCTCGCCAAGAACTTAGAATTGCACAACTCATTGCAAAGAAAAATAAACAAGTGAAAATTAATATCATTCCAGCAGCTTGAACTGAAAATTCAACAGTAGCAGGTTTAATCTTTTCTTCAATTCCTGAAAAAATCACAATGATAATAAAAGATATTAATGCCGTTAGAACTTTATAGATGACTGCAAAATGAATTTGATGTAAGGAATCTAGATACTTGATTTTTTCTAAAATAAACTTATACCTTTCTACTGCAATCAGATCATCTTTACTTACTTTTTTCGTCATAAAATTACACCTAATAAATTTTTAATGCTTTGATTTTACATGTTTCTTCAAAAATCTAAAGTCTTACGTATAGCTTATTTATAACTACTAACAATAACGTTTTCTTGGCTGATTTCCTTAAATCAGATAACCAAATTATCAACCCACGATCTGAGCCACTAAGTTCATCCAAATACTTAGAGCAATGCCTCAGCCTCGCTATAAAATAACTAACTGGAAGCAAGGTAACCGAGGAAGGTCTCATTTGTTTAGTTACTTAACGATTACGACGGCTCTTATTGTCAAACGGACATTATCAATACCTTAAGAAGTATTCAAAAATTTATTAACTCTGTTTTCAAGCTTACTCAACTACCGTTGTTATGTCCCCATTATTCATGCATTAACAATGCGAGCCAAAACTAGAAGAGCTATTCAGCATTTAGCCAGATGCTAAAAGTCTATGGTGAGGGCAAGTGAAAAGTAAAAAAGTAAAAAAGTAAAAAAGTAAAAAAGTAAAAAAGTATGATACTGACGGGAAGCGCCGAGTCTGGCTACAAGTTACATTTCGCCTTCGATACCAATATTCATTAAATTATTGCCACAGAGTTGAGTTTATCTAAAAAAGCGATATTGAAATGCTTCCAAATTTGCTTACACAGATCCATCGAAGAATCATAGATATATCTAGCAGTAGTGCTTATGACGCAAGGTCGTGATTAACATCAAACAAGCGGTTCCGTTTCACCTCATTCTTCCGAGGAAGCACAGCTTTCAAATGCAATTTCAAATGATGGTGACGCACTATTTCCAGCAATTGCATTAGCGCCAAAAGCGGCAATGCTAGCAACCTTCTACTCAGCAGTTCCTGCCTTTGTGGTTGGTTATGGTTATTACTTCTTGTTTGAGATGTAACTTATTGCTAGATCGTAACAATAACCAAACCAAAATAAGTTAATGATCAGATAAATGCGAATAAAAAAGGCGACAGTATTATGCTGTCGCCTTTGTTTGATCTGCATTACGTAACAGTGATTATTTTGGTTTCTTGCTTAATACCATATCAATATCCGCGGCACTATGGCGCTCTGGTACTTGCTCCCACTCTTCGCCCCACCCACGATTGACAATTTTACCGCGCTGCACTGCTTCTCTGGCTTCAAGCATTTTTGCCCAGCGCACTACGTTGGTGTAAGAGTCTACTTGCAAAAACTCCGCAGCATCATACAAATTACCTAATACTAGGTTGCCATACCACGGCCAAATCGCCATATCAGCAATGCTGTACTCTTCGCCTGCAACATAAGTATTTTTAGCAAGTTGCTTATCAAGTACGTCTAGTTGGCGTTTTGCTTCCATTGAAAAGCGGTTAATTGGGTATTCTTGTTTTTCATCAGCATACGCATAGAAATGACCAAAACCACCACCTAAGAATGGTGCAGAGCCTTGAGCCCAAAATAGCCAATTAAACGTTTGTACTCTCGCACTGCCTTCTTTTGGTAAAAACTGACCAAATTTCTCAGCCAAATGAACCAAGATAGAAGCCGATTCAAAAACATGAACTTCAGGATCGACAGAGTGATCAACCAAAGCAGGGATTTTTGAATTTGGATTAACATCCACAAAGCCTGATGAGAATTGATCACTCTCACCAATATTGATTAAGTAGGCATCGTATTCAGCCTCTTTAATGCCTAGCGCCAATAACTCTTCTAACAGAATCGTTACCTTCTGACCATTGGGCGTCGCAAGTGAATACAGTTGCAAAGCGTGCTCGCCAATCGGAAGCTCTCTCTCATACCTTGCACCAGATTCAGGACTGTTAATGTTCGCCCATTTATTACCGCCATCAGTGTCATTAACCCAAATTTTTGGTGGTGTGTATTCAACTGTCATTGATAGATCCTTATCCATTCGGAGTAAAATGCATTAATTACTTATTAATATAGACGACTTTTTAACAGTGCAACGGTCCCTTCTGATTTTTCGTAATCAATAGGGAACTCAATCAACTCATCCTCTGTTTTAAAAAATAAAGAGGGGAAACCGCTTCGACCAATTGAGCGAGAAAATGCAATTTCATCTAACAATGCTTGGTGCGTCTCTGGAGATAATAAATCCAACTCAAATTTCACCATATCTAAACCAATGTCTCTCGCACAGCCGAGCAATACGTCATTGTCACTCGGGTTCATCGCTTTTAAATAATAAGCGGTTTGAATTGCCTCAAGCATTGCTAATTCAGCACCTTGAGCTCGCGCAGCAAGAATGGCACGACAAGACGGATACGTTGAGCGACGAGGGGTATTCTTCTCCCAAAAGTCATGATTAAAAGAAGTGCCTAAGTAGTTTTCTATTTTTTGCCAATATGACGCAATTTGAACCTGCATCTCTTGCGACATAGGCTCTTCGGAGTCAGGCGCTAACCCACCAAGAACATAAACAATATCGACGTCGCTAGAAACGGCTTGTTTAACCTTATTCCATACTGGTTTATAGCCCCAACACCATGAGCACATTGGGTCGTAAACGTAATAAAGTATCGCTTTTTCCTCTGACATAATTTAATTCCTTTTAAATAATTACTTTCATCATATGGGATGCATTACTTAATAGCAAAACATCAAAGAAGGGCATAGAATCGACACCATTCAGATAGCGCACTACTGTCGTGTTGATGTAGATTATTAAAAGGTTCGTTATGTATACATTTTTTGGGGCTTTGGCTTTTATTATATGGGGATTAGTTCCTGTTTACTTCCATCAACTGGAAGGCTTCAGCCCTGCATTAATTTTATCTAATCGTATCTTTTGGTCGGCGGTGATTCTAATTACTGTTTTTTGCTTTAAGCCCAACTTAATAAACAAAAAACAATGTACGGCTAGAAATATTTCTATTGCGTTTATGGCAGGGATCATGATGAATTTATCGTGGTTAGGATTTGTATACGCAACCATCACCAATAACATAATGGCAGCGTCATTAGCCTTTTATATTACGCCTGTTTTTGTGTTTTTTATGGGTTTTGTCTTTTTTAAAGAAGAGCTAAAATCACCACAAAAAATTGCCCTATTTCTGATGGTATTAGCCATTGTGAGTTATGTGTATTTAGACCAACAATTGCCTGTGTTAAGTTTGGCTATTTCACTCTCATTTGCGAGCTATATTGCCATCAAAAAACTAATAAAATTAAATACCTTTGGTGCTGTTTTCTTTGAGCACATTCTTTTTGCACCTATCGCTTTGTGGTACATCATCACTCACTCTGATGGACTTTCTGCACTTAACTGGGCGACCTTAATTGGAGCTGCACCATTGCAACTTATCCCTATTTTATTATTGAGTATTTCCATTCTCAAAACACCATTAAGCAAGATAAGCTTACTTCAATATATTGAACCGACTTTGCATCTCGCCTTAGCAATATGGATTTATCATGAGCCTATTTCTAGCGGTCAAAAGTGCGCGTTGATATTGGTCATTTTCTCTATCATGATTGCTAACATAAAAATGAAGAAGCCAAATAAACCGAATCTTACTAATAAAAGCTAATTGGAAGATAAAAATCCAATTCAAATTCTTCGGTTTCATTTAAAAAGTGGTTTTTGTGGTAACGCACATACGCCGGTGTCGATCTTAATTTAAAGCCTGACGCCGGCAACCATTTCTCTAATACCGTACTGATTTGTGGCAGTAATTGCCCATAAACACCATGAAGTCGAAACACCGCATGTAACCCACCAGGGATCACCATTTGATTTACCACACCACGGTATTTCAATGGTTTATCAATCGCAATACACGCTACATAACGACACTTATTAAGCTCAACCCATGCAGGATTTGAATGGTGTAAACCAAATTGAGTAGAGAAATCTCGATTCTCGGTATTTGCCCACGCTTTTAATACCAACCACGCATTTCGGATAGAGCGGTTATAGCCATCATGCCTCACATAAGCCGCCAACAGCTCTGGTACCTCTGTAATTTTTGGTTGAGGCAACACTCTATCAGCCACGCTTAAATACCCTGCCGCAACTTCAGGATCTTTCAAATACGGTTTATCTGATATCTGTAAATCATGCTTGCGCCATTCCCCCGGAGACATATCAAAAGTCGACTTAAATGCACGACTAAAAGAAGAGAGCGAACTAAAGCCACAGGTATTAGCAATGTCTAATACGGTTGATTTTGTATCAAACATAAGCTGATTCGCTGCATATTCCATGCGAGTTCGGCGAATATACTGATGAATAGACTCTCCCACCACTTGTTTAAAGATACGATGAAAATGCTGCTCTGAATACGCAGCTACCTCAGAAAGCTCTTTTGCCGTAAGCTCTTTGCTGATGTCTTTATGTATATAAAACAGAACATCATTGATTCTTGATATGTGTTGTTGGCTCATAAACTCAAAATAGCATAAATGGACATATTTATAAGCATAAACGGACAAACATAGTTGTGCAACGCCTTGTACTATCAAAGGATAAAATAAATAAGATAATGATGGGAACACATATGGAAATAGCTCACTCACTGCAACAGATCCAATCTTCTTATATCAGAGAGATCTTAGCGGCAGCAACGGACAAGAATGTTATCTCTCTCGCAGGTGGATTACCTGATGAGAAAACGTTCCCAATTGATTTAATGAAGCCAACATTAGAAAGCCTGTCTGATATGCCAGAAGTCTTTCAATACGGTGCAACCGCAGGTTACGGCCCTCTGTTAGAGCTACTGACAGAAATGTACCAATTACCAGAAACGCATATGCCAATGATCTGTACTGGCTCTCAGCAAGGGTTAGATCTTATTGCGCGAGCTTACATTAACCCAAATGATACCGTAGTAATGGAAGCGCCGAGCTACCTTGGTGCTATGCAAGTATTTGGTTTGGTTCAAGCCAATATTGCAACCGTATCTCAAACAGATTTTGGTCCTAATCTTGAAGAACTAGAGCAATGCTTTATTCAAGATTCACCAAAAATGTTCTATGCCGTGCCTGATTTCCACAACCCTACAGGCGTATGTTGGTCATTAGAAACACGCAAAAAAGTGGCTGAGTTGTGCATTAAATACAAAGTCGCTTTCATTGAAGATGCGCCATATCGTGAACTGCGCTTTACCGGTGAAGCGCTGCCAATGGTTTCCACTTTTTGCCCTGACGATTCTATCGTGCTACGTTCATTCTCAAAAATTGCTTCTCCGGGTTTACGTATTGGCGCAGTAACAGGCAAGAAAAGCTATTTAGAACCTCTGATTAAAGTAAAACAAGGCGCAGATCTACATTCAAGCGTACCAATGCAAGCTCTACTGGTTGGTTTATTAAAACACGCTGATTTTGGTCTGCACATGGAACAAATTCAAGCGCTGTATAAAACGCGTTATGATGTGTTATTCGCAGAACTGAAAAAACAATTACCTGAAACTTGCGTGCTAAACCCTGTTGATGGCGGCATGTTTATTTGGTTATCTCTACCTGATTGCGACACTTTCGCTCTGGCTAAAACGTTAATTGCTAACGGTGTTGCTGTAGTACCAAGCCCTGTATTTTATCCAAAACCAGAAGGCGCCCCCTCTGCACTGCGTTTAAACTTTACTAATGCAAACCCAGAAGAGTTAGTTGAAGCCGTTGGTCGTCTAACGAAAGTATTGAATGAAGCGTTAAGCTAATTCTGTAAAGCGATAACGATAATCATCATAAAATTTATAATTTAAGTGGTATATAAATGAAAATATTCAGTAATTTTGAAAGTGGTAACATTCATGTCGTTGCAGCGAATACGCCTGATGATATTCAGTTAACTATTCCTGCAGATAACCAAACTGAGATCTCTCAATGGTTTCACTTTCGTTTAGAAAGCCAACCTCAACAGCAGCATTCATTTAAAATTTTAGGGTTGGCTAAATCTGCTTATCCTGAAGGTTGGCAAGATTACGATGTGGTTGCTTCTTATGACCGTGAAGAATGGTTCCGTATTCCAACTGAATTTGATGGCGATACGCTTAGCTTTAATGTAATACCAGAGTACCGTTCAATGTATTTCGCTTACTTTGCACCTTACTCGTACGACCGTCACCAAGACCTACTTCACGGTGCACAGACGCACCACAGCTGCCAGTTAGAAACGCTTGGTGTGACATTAGATAACAATGACATCAGTATTCTAACGATTGGTGAGCCTGCGGAAGGTAAGAAAAACATCTGGATCACTGGTCGTCAGCACCCGGGTGAGACAATGGCAGAATGGTTCATTGAAGGCTTATTATTACGCCTATTAGATGAAACCGATACGGTTGGCCGTGCCCTACTTGATACCGCTGTTTTCCATATTGTCCCTAACATGAACCCTGATGGCAGTATCCGTGGTCATTTACGTACCAATGCGATTGGCGTGAACTTAAACCGTGAATGGCAAACACCATCAATGGAAAGATCCCCTGAAGTATTCCTTGTTCGTGAGCGTATGCTAGCAACCGGCGTTGATATGTTCTTAGACATTCACGGCGATGAGGCCATTCCATACAACTTTGTTGCAGGCAGTGAAGGCCTTCCTTCTTACAATGAGCGCATTGCTGAGTTAGAGAATACCTTTAAACAAGCGCTACTAACGATTACTCCTGAGTTTCAAGACGAGATTGGCTACGACAAAGATGAGCCAGGTACTGCAAACTTAACCGTTGGTTCTAACTGGGTTGGTGAGCAATTCAAATGTCTATCTTATACTGTTGAGATGCCATTTAAAGATCACATTAGCCACGCTGATGAGCTGTATGGTTGGTCTCCAGAGCGAAGCATCGCCTTTGGTCAAGACACGCTATCTGCAATCTGGGCTACCGTTGGTAAGCTGTAAATTTATATAACTAAAGCCGAGCATATGATCGGCTTTTTATTACATCAGCGTTTATGTTCACAAATCTGAATTAATCGACATTGATATTACGATCTCGTTTATCGTACATGTCAGGCGTAGTATGGAAATTGCCCGCATAACCTGCTTTTTGAAGCTTCTCTCGTACCGTTTTTACATCTTCTGTCGTCACCACCTCAGTTCGGTCTCCAAGGTAATCTCGAATAAACGAAATCAATTCAGACAACTGTGTATCCGTTAATATATTTTGGAAGCTCACCATTGGCATAAAATTTCTGTCTTCATTAAGGTAGCTTGGTTCTAACCCTCGAATGACCACCGCAATGGTATTGTATGGGTCTCGGTGCATGATAATACCGTTATTTAACAACGTCGGAGCAATAGGGTCTCGCCCTTTACCGTCTTCACCATGGCATGCGCCACAGGTTGATACAAATAAAGAATACATATCAGATTGTTTGGCTTCTTCTGTGAATCCTGTCGGTTGCAACTGCTTCGTATTTGGCGGAATGGTATTATTTTCATCCCCCACCAATAGATACGTCGCCATTGCTTCCACATCTTCACGCGTCATAAAGCTTGTGCTGTTCTTAATCACATCAGCCATACCACCAAAAGCAGAACCCTTATCTGAATGCCCTGTATGTAAGAAATCAGTCAGTGATTTAATATCCCAGCGGTCTTGATATAACTCACGAGATGAAATATCTGGCGCATTCCAACCATCAATAATATTACCTTGGAAGATCTTATCCGTTTCTAATGCCTGAGCAATATTACGTGGCGTATGACACTCCGAACAATGCCCAAGCCCCGCGACTAAATACTTACCACGAGCCCAAATATCCGCCTCTTCTTTTGTGGACCCTTCTGGTATGTTGCTGGTTAAATCAAGAGGGTCCCTGTCCATAAATACGATATTCCAACCTAACAACCCTAATCGAATATTTGACGGGAACATCATGCTATTTTCATCATTACGACGTGAAACCGCAGGTATTGATTGCAAATAATCCCACAGTATTTTTACATCTTCTTCTGTCACATATTGATAAGACGTATAAGGCATTGCAGGGTACAGGTAGCCATGTTTTCCTTTACCATCATAAAGGGCCGCTTTGAATTCTTCATAACTGTAATCACCAATCCCTTCTGTGTAATGAGGCGTAATATTGGTTGAATACACAGTTCCAAATGGGGTAACAAAAGGCAACCCACCTGCAAATGGCTCACCTCCTTCAGCACTATGACAAGCCACACAATCCCCTGCATAAGCAAGGTATTCGCCTTGTGTTAATTCCTCTTGTGGAATAGCGGCCATTTTTTCATCATAAGCCACACGTTGAGCAGTAATAAAAGCCCCTAACGCTAGGATATCGTTATCACTGAGTTGCTCTTCAAACGCAGGCATGATGTTATTCAAACCATAATTAATGGTGTGCTGTATTTCTTCAATGCTTCCTCCATGCAACCACACATTATCAGATAAATTTGGTGCCCCAATCGCTTGGTTTCCTTTTGCATCCACTCCATGACACGCAATGCAACTTTTCATAAAGGCTGTTTTACCAAGATCTATCTTTAATGAAGGGGCATTAAGTGGGCGCTGCTGTAAAGAAGCCAGATAATAAGAGATGTTTTGAATATCCTCTTTAGGAAGAATATTTATCCACCCGGCCATTGCTCCATAACGCCCCTTTTGAATCGAATGCAAAATGGCATCATCAGAACCGCCATATAACCACACATTATCAATTAAATTAGGGAAGTGCTTTTGACCTTGTCCATTCGCTCGGTGACACGCCGCACAATGAGTTTGAAATAGCCCTTTACCGGAAGCCACAATGTTTGGTTCGGCAGCGAGTACCGTTAAATCAGCCTCACCTAATTGAGCTATTTGTTCATCCAAAGACTTATTGTGATCCTGAACCGTATCATCACTTTGCTGCCACTCTAACAGCCCTTGCCAGTTACCCAGCCCCGGATATAAAACGAGGAAAACCAAAGAGCAAGCAAAAGCGACAAAGTAGCCCACAAACATAATGCGTGGCGGTGGTCCGTCGTTTTCATCAATATCATCAAATGAATCAATCGTTTTGTCTTTATCGGCAAGGTGATTGGTACGCCAATATTTAATCACCACATAGACCATTAGCGCTAAGAAGATAACAGTAAGACTAATGACCCATACGTTCCAAAATCCAGTCATAATTATTCTCCCTGATCTTGCATGGTATCAACACCCAAGCTCTGCAAGTAACGGATCAACGCTTCACCTTGAGTTTTCCCAATGACTTGAAGTCGAGCTCCATCAATGTCTGCGTCCGTATAAGGTACACCAAGCGTACGTAACGCTCGCATTTTGTCAGAAATGGCCTCTCCATCGAGTGTTTGTTCAAACAACCATGGATAGCTTGGCATGATAGAGGTTGGCACCACATTACGAGGGTCCATTAAATGAATCACATGCCATTGATCGGAATACTTACGTCCCATGTTCGTCAAATCAGGACCGGTACGTTTTGAGCCCCATAAATTTGGAAACTCATAAATATCATCAGCTTCTTTATTGGCACGGCCATTACGCAGTATTTCTGCTTCTAACGGACGCACCATTTGAGTATGACAAACATGACACCCTTCACTGATATAAATATCTCGTCCTGCAAGTTCAATCGCCGTCAGTGGTTTAGCCAAGGATATTTTCTTTAAATCAGAAGCCATAAATACATTAGGCACAACCCAAACTAATAGCGAAAAAGACGCAACAATAACCGTTGAAAGAATTAAAATGAACACCGATTGGGTAAAGTCTTTACTTAAGATCATGATTTACCCTCCATTGCTGTTGTGGGAACCGAATTTGAGGTAACCGTTTTATACAGATTAAAGACCATCATTAATAAACCGACGACAAAGAACACACCACCAAGGAATCGAACAAACAACCACGGCGCTTTAAAGTCCATCGCTTCCACAAAACTGTAAGCGAGTGAGCCATTATCTAGCTGGGTAAGCCACATGTACCCTTCACCGATCCCTGCAACCCAAAGGGCTATCGCATAAAGAGCAACCCCAATATGAGCGAACCAGAAATGCCATTTTAGTAGACGGAGTGACCACAAATCTTCTTTTCCCCATAAACGAGGAATAAAGTAATAAAATACAGCAATGGCAGACATACCAACCCACCCTAAGGCAGCAGAATGTACATGACCAATGATCCATTCGGTATTATGAGCAACCATGTTAAACCAACGAATCGCCAATAATGGCCCCTCAAACGTCGCGAGACAGTAATAAAGAATGGCCGAGAAAAAGAACAACATAATGTAGTCTTTTTTCAGTTTTGCTTTGTTAGAAAGTAAGGTCATCGCACTATTAAATGCGCCTGCCCATGATGGGATCCACAAAATCAGCGACATCACGATACCAATATTTTGCACCCACTCTGGTACTGAGGAATAGATCAGATGATGCGTTCCTGCCCATGTATAAAAGCCCACTAATCCCCAAAAATGAATGATAGATAAACGGTAGGAATAAATAGGACGTTCTGACACTTTAGGAATGAAGTAGTAGTTCATGGCAATAATGCCCGCTGTTAACAAGAAACCTACTGCATTGTGACCCCACCACCACTGAACAATGGCATCTTGCGCACCTGCATAGACAGAATAAGATTTCCACATCGACACGGGTAATGCCAAATTATTAATAATGAAAATCATCGCGATAACGAGAATAAATGCCCCGAAAAACCAATTGGCGACAAAGATATGGCTGACGGTTCGTTTCGCAATAGTACCGAAGAACAGGACCGCATAAAGCACCCAAACTAAGGCGATTAATATATCAATTGGCCACTCTAACTCTGCGTATTCTTTCGTCGTTGTATATCCTAATGGCAGGGTTATCAAGGCGAGAATTAAAATAAACTGCCATCCCCAGAACACCATCCAAGACAGGCTTTTATTAAATAACTCAATCTTACTTGTTCGTTGAACAATATACAGCGAGGTCCCCATTAATATATTGACGACGAAACCAAAAATAACCCCCGAGGTATGCAGTGGTCTCAACCGTCCAAACTGAAAATATTGTGAATCAAAATTGAGTGATGGCCAATAAAGCTGGGCGGCGAGCATGACACCAACGCTCATGCCAATAACCGCCCAAATAACCGCGGCAATAATAAAATAGCGTACAACTTTTGTATCGTAATCCCTGATATCTGTCATCGCCTTTACTCCATTTTATCTTGAGACTCAGAACCTAACATCGAGTAATAGTAGGCAATATCTTTCATATCTTGATTGGATAAAGTATCTGCTTGCTGCTGCATTAGAATCGCTAACCCACTCGTTCTCTCGCGGGATTTATAATCTTTTAGTGCAGACACAAGGTAAGAAGCACGCTGGCCTCGTAGGTTTGGGTAGGGATCAATCAATGCAATGCCATCAGCACCATGACAAGTCATGCATACTTTGGCTTTTTGTTTTCCAATCTCAAACTGATTTGACTCTTCAGCAGAAAGAAAACCACTAAATAAAAAAGCAAAATAAACGACAACCCACTTATTCATATTTAAAACCCTTATGAATCAACAATAACAATAAGCGTAGGTTATTTATTTTAAGAGTGCTTAATTTTCAATCGTATTAATAGTAAACATAAACGTTAAATGTGACTTACTCACTATTCAGGGTAAGATTGCGAAGCTCCTTGTTATAGGTTGGTCAATTATCTAATATCAAACGCTCATACTAAACAATCCAAAATGAAATCAATTAAATCAAGAAGCCCCATACAATCTTAGTTATATGCTTTATAAGAGATTACTCCTTCACAGAAATAACACTATGATAGAGATACTTTTCACATATCTGTGGGCTTACTCTTCTTACCAAACTAGAAATTACCGAAATCACTACAACAGAAAACACCAAACGGCCCCAAAAAATAGTATTAAAATCAGCACCAATAAGTAAGATCAACAAGGTATCTTCTATCAAACTATGAAGCAAATTGAGTAGCATAATGGCAGTAAAAACATCTCTTGCTGGTATGTGCCCTGTTTTAGCCTCATTAATCAATAGCCCACCACCAAATGATAATCCTAATGTAATACCAATAATGGTTAAATTGGTCGCCTCTTTGCTGACCCCAAGAATTTTCAAGAAAGGCTTAAGTAAAATTGCCATCAGCTTTTCAATTCCTAATAATTTTAGGATTTTTAATGTAAATAACAATGCTGATATGACGCCAAACATAACCATAAAGCTTTTAAGCTGACTCACTCCCCAAGCAAGATAACTCGTATCCATCACGGCTTCTGGTTGCCACAGCGTCACCGCCGGTTGGTTAAGGTAATCTCCTGTTTGATAGGTTTGATGAAGCAACCACGCAAGCACAAAACTCCCACCAACTCTAATTAATAACGTAACGGATAAGTTTACTCCTGCTTTTTTCGCTATCGCTGCTTCAATTGGTAATGAATGCGCTAAGAGCATCATACTGCCTAATATGGAGACTTGAGCAACACTCAATGGCATATCTGTATTAATAAAAACAATTAGCCCGCCATAGATATTAGTTAGTAAAGTTGTTGCCCACACCAATCCCATTTCTTTTGGTAGACCTACGGTTTCCATTAATGGACTTAGCACGTTACTAAGGATAATAATGCCTCCCATCTCCTCTACAACTTTAATTATAAGAATAATTGGGATCATGATTTTAAATAACGTTAAAGTTACATTAATAATCTCTCGAAAAAGCTCTGCAAAAAAGTGTCGTACTATTGTCATGTCACATTCCATATGTTGCCAAAAAGTCATTCCACTATTCTACCCTTATAAACGTGAACAGGATTTCAAAAAGACACCAAATAGCTACCTTATATTTCTTATTTACTCTAATATGGAAAATATAAGACATGTATAAAATGGATTTAAGAAATTATGGAACTAGATAGGATTGACCGTCATATTTTAATGCAGTTACAAAAGAATAATCGAACACCAAACATAGAACTTGCTGATATTGTTGGATTATCAGCTCCTGCCTGTTTAAAACGAATTAAAAGATTACGAGATAATAATGTGATCATTGGCGATGTAGCAATCATCAATCCAGAGCTTGCAGGAAATAAATTAACACTCGTCGTATCAGTTGAAATGGAAAGAGACAGGGCCGATATATACAACATTTTCCGCCAATCGATACTTAAAGCATCCGAAGTAACTCAATGCTATCAAATTTCAGGAAGTTATGATTTTATGCTAATCATTGTGGTTAAAGATATCCCAGCCTATGAACACTTTGTTGAAAGAGTACTTCACACTGATTTAAATATTCGAAAATTCCACACATCAGTCTCTTTAAGAACAGTAAAGTTCTCCACTGAAATTGAAATGAAGCAATAAAAATAACCCCCAATATTATATTTCAACGATTGGAGGTTATTCGTTTTGACGTATTTGATTCAATCATCAAGATCTACTGCTGAACTTTAGATTGAATCTCTGTTCCCGCTTCTCTCAATAAATTAAACGGCGACATTATTACCCCTTTTACGGCACCTTGAGCCGCTTGCTGAGAAAGATCTTCTGTCTTATCGATAATTTGATCGGCTTTTGCCATGATTGGTGGCACTTCTTTTCGCAATCTCTCTGACTCTTTAATCACAGCAGGAATGGTTGTTACTCGGTACCCTTTACTTTCAACAAAAGCTTTAGGGAAAACTTGTTGACGATAATTCTTCAACTCAACCAAAGTATTAGGCACAGTTTCTTTATTAACCGCATTCATTACTGTGATCACTTCAGGTAATGATTCTGTACGAATGGACTTAACTTCATCAAGAATAAGTGGAATTTTATTATCAACAGAAGCAACGGTCTGATTTACATCCTTTACCGTATCTTTCACTTCGCTGACTAAGGTTAAAATTTGAGGAGTGAGATCTTCAATGTGCTGAGCCAATAATAGCCATTGATCAATTTCCAATTTATCAGCCGTTTTATTTACCTCAGTCATTAATTCAGGATACCTATCGACAATGGTATTTACTGAGTTAGTAAACGAGTAAATAGTGTACCCCAAATAAAAAATTGAGATTGCTAATATCGCCTGTATTGCTATTCCTAATCGAGCCAACATAATCATACCTATTGTATATTTTCTTAACGATAACCTAAGTTTAGATAAGAATACACAATAACGAGAATAGATTATCAAACCAGAGCCAATAACACCCCACCTACAGTTAATGCTGCTGACAAGTATTGCCCAGCGGAATAAGAAGAGTCATTTTCTTCTTCGATTTTATCTGGATGATCCATCCCTAAAGCACCATGAGCAAAAGACTCAACGTCGTCCCCCATGTCTTTGTTTAAATCACGGTTTAGTTGGCTTTCTTTTTCTATATCTTGAAGCGCATACAATAAGGCCTTTCCTTCACTTGATAAGCTGACTTGGTTATCACTTACCGATATCGTATTTCCCATTGAAGATACCTTCACACTTGGGTTAGCAGTCATGACAGTAGAAGGCACAGCTTTACTGTATGTCATTGCATTTTGATATGAAGAAACACCACTTATCATTGCTCTTTCATTTGATGAATAATTAACCGCCTATAAATTATATCGGTCACTAAGTAGAAAACTTGTGAATGTTTATTGTCTATTGATTTGATTTTTTGATGCGCTTCACTCTTTTTTTGCTGCCTTTACTTATTGTTTATTTTCCATAAGTCGAATTCAGGGCTTGATCTCTTTCTTATCTCCGCCTATAGTTAATCGCAATTCGACGATTAATCTTCATAGCAGTAAAAAGGTAAGATAATAACGATGACTTGTAACGTAAATGATGTTTGTACTTTTAGCTCAACAGAGCAAGATCTTCAAAAAGAGAAAGAATTTGCACTATTAGCAAAAGCCCTTTCACATCCTGCACGTGTGCGAATTTTACATATTCTATCTGCTCTAGAAAAAGCAGGAGGCTGCCTAAACAGCGATCTAGTCTCTGAATTAGGCTTGGCGCAATCAACCGTTTCTGAGCATTTACGTATTTTAAAATTAGCTGGGTTTATTACTGCTGAGTCAATACCACCCAAAATGTGCTATCGCATAAACCGAGAGTGCATTCGTCAATTTGAAAACCTGACGCAAAGTATTTTAGATTAAAAAAACGCGAATATTAGCGACACACTGTCACGAATGCTTAATGACCTAACTATTAAATGAACTGGTCACTTTAAACTTTGTAATAAAGAAGCTTCGTGATAATTTTTAATTATACCAATCGAATTTCGACGATGTACGATTAATTTATTTGAAATTTACACCATTAATTAAGGCGAGATTATGCAACCTAAACTGGGCTTTCTAGATAGATATTTAACACTGTGGATTTTTATCGCCATGGCTATAGGCGTATTACTTGGGGTTCAGTTCCCTCAGGTTGCACAATGGAATGAATCCATGTCGGTCGGTACAACCAATATTCCATTAGCTATCGGTCTGATCTTAATGATGTATCCACCGTTAGCAAAAGTGAATTACAACTTACTTGGCACGGTCGTAAAAGACAAACAAGCCATTACGCTCTCTCTTATAATGAACTGGATTGTTGGCCCTATTCTTATGTTTATTCTGGCATTGACCTTTTTAGGTGATCACCCAGGATATATGGTTGGAATTATCTTAATCGGTTTAGCTCGCTGTATTGCCATGGTATTAGTTTGGAATGATATTGGTGGCGGTAATAAAGAGTATGGTGCGGCTTTAGTTGCAATTAACTCTGCGTTTCAAATCGTAACATACAGCTTTATGGCGTGGTTATTCATTAGTGTGCTTCCTCCGGTATTTGGTTATGAAAGCATGGTGGTTGATATCTCTATGCTGGACATTGCTGAAAGTGTTCTGATTTATCTTGGTATCCCATTCTTAGCTGGATTTTTAAGCCGTAAAATCTTGGTCTCTCAAAAAGGCGAAGAGTGGTACAACACGGTTTTCATCCCTAAAATCTCACCAATCACCTTGATTGCGCTACTAGGTACAATTGTTCTTATGTTTAGCTTAAAAGGAGAGATGATCCTTGAGCTTCCAATGGACGTGGTTCGCATTGCTATTCCACTGGCTATCTATTTTGTCCTAATGTTCTTCACTAGTTTCTTTATCGGTAAGAAGATGGGGATCCCTTATGACAAGAACGCCTCTATCGCTTTTACAGCAACGGGAAATAACTTTGAACTAGCGATTGCGGTTTCTATTGCGGTATTTGGTTTGAACTCTGACCAAGCTTTTGCAGGGGTTATTGGGCCTCTGCTCGAAGTGCCAGTCTTAATCGCTTTAGTTAATGTTGCTTTGAGGATGAAAGGGAAATATAACGTTTCTTCTTACCGTTCAAGCTCAGATTAAAAACTGTGTTATAGTCATGCGATGTAAATTTAACATCGCATGATACAAAAAGGCATTATGAAACCTTCTATCGAAAAAGTCTTACTTCAAATCGCATTGGATCTTAGCTCTAATTTATCAAGTGATTTACATTACCAACGTTTGATCTCTTCTATTCATCAAGTATTTCCCTGTGATGCTAGTGCATTGTTTGTATTAGACCATGATGGGATCTTAAAACCCGTTGCTGTTCAAGGCTTATCTGCCGCTGTGTTAGGCCGTAGCTTTCCACCAAAAGTACATCCGAGATTACAAGCAATTCTAGAGAGTAAACATCCTGTTCGATTCGAATCAAACTCAGACTTACCAGACCCCTTTGATGGCTTATTATTGGTTGATGAACATGTCAATATTGAAGTGCATGACTGCTTAGGTTGTAGTTTATATGTCGAAGATACTTTAGTTGGTTTACTAACCCTAGATGCATTAGAGGTTGGTGCCTTTAAAAAGATAGATAACATAACCATTGAAACTTTCGCAGCATTAGCGGCAGCAACCTTACATAATAAAGCTTTAATTGAGACACTAAAAAACAGTAACCAACAACAGAAATCGATAAACCAAGCCTTAATCCAACAAGCCCGAAATCAAAAAGGTGAATTGATTGGGATTAGTCCTCAAATTGAACGATTACGTAATAATATCAAGATGGTGGCACATTCTAATTATGCAGTACTAATCAGTGGTGAAACGGGTTCGGGTAAGGAATTAGTTGCGCACTCAGTCCATGAGCAATCTTCTCGGAGTGACCAAGCAATGATTTATGTAAACTGTGCAGCATTACCAGAGTCTCTCGCAGAAAGTGAATTATTTGGCCATGTCAAAGGCGCGTTTACTGGTGCAAATAACCATCGAGCGGGCAAGTTTGAATTAGCGGATAACGGTACGATCTTCTTAGATGAAATCGGTGAATTACCTTTATTAATTCAAGCCAAATTATTACGTGTTATTCAACAAGGTGAAGTTCAGCGTGTTGGCTCCGATAAAAACGTAATGGTGAATGTGCGTATCATCGCCGCAACTAACCGAAATTTAGAGCAAGAAGTAGAAGCAGGACGCTTTAGAGCTGACTTATTTCATCGTTTAAATGTATTCCCTATAAATGTGCCTCCATTGCGTGATCGTGACGGGGATATTTCTGTTTTAGCGGGCTATTTATTAGATAAAGTTCGTACCCAATTTAACGTACCTAACCTTCATATTCATCCACGTACATTAACTCATTTAGAGAATAGTCCGTGGTTAGGTAATGTACGAGAACTTGAACATACATTAATGCGAGCAGGGCTTCGTGCAATACAAGAAAACGATACGAGCATTACTCTAGCTCACTTTTTAGGAGATGTTGAACACTCTGACGATGTAAAAACGACAACAACCTTACTACCCAAAGAAAGCAAACCAATGCGTGAGTTGGTAGAAAGCTATCAAAAACAGTTAATTGAGCACGCTTTATCTGAATCGAACGGAACTTGGTCAAAAGCCGCCGAATTTTTACAAATGGATAGAGGGAATTTATACCGAATGGGAAAAAAATTCGGGATATCTAATTCATAAAATATGACCCGTTGATGTATTTATTACAGCAAACTCGATGTGATAAATACATCAAACCCACTTCAAAAACAAATTAACACTAACAAAATCAACAACTTAAAACTGGCACACCCTGTGCAATAGAGAGCTCATCAATGTCGATTCAAATCGAGATAAGTTCAGCAATCTATTCCACAAGGGTAGAACGTACTGAACTGACGTGATTTGAACAATATGTATTCAATGACTGGAGTTCCAACTATGTTCTGTATCCAATGTGAACAAACAATTCAAACACCAACAACGAAAGGCTGTTCTTTTGCACAAGGTATGTGTGGTAAAACAGCTGAAGTATCTGACTTACAAGATATTTTAGTTTACGCATTACAGGGTGTTTCTTTCTGGGCAGAGCAAGGCCGTAAAGTAAACGTTGTGATTGATGAGATCGATCAATGGGCGCCAAAAGCCTTCTTCGCAACACTGACTAACGTTAACTTCGACCCTGAGCGTGTTATCGAATTCGCACTGCAAGCACACGCTTACAAAAAGCAATTAGAAGAACAAGTTCGCGCTGCGGCTCTTCTTAGCAATACCGAATTATCAGAGCTTTCTCCTGCCGCATTATTTGATTTACCAACCAATGCAGAAGAGCTTATCGCATTAGCACCACAAGCTGCGGTTAACCGTGGTCACGAATCGCAACATGAAGATGTCATTGGTTTACGTTTACTTTGTCTTTACGGCTTAAAAGGCGCAGCCGCTTACATGGAGCACGCACGTGTTCTTGGTCAAACTGACGATGCTGTATTTGCTGAATATCATGAAATTATGGCGTGGTTAGGTACTGATCCTAGCGATCTTGGTGAGTTATTAGATTGTTCAATGAAGATTGGTCTAATGAACTACCGTATCATGGAGATGTTAGATACGGGTGAAACAAAAACATTTGGTCATCCAGAGCCTTCACAAGTAAACGTAAAAACTATTGAAGGTAAATGTATCTTGGTTTCTGGCCACGATTTACATGACTTAGAAAAAATCCTACAACAAACTGAAGGCAAAGGCATCAACGTTTATACTAACGGTGAAATGCTTCCTGCTCACTCTTACCCTGAGCTTAAAAAATACCCTCACCTTGTAGGTAACTACGGCAGCGCATGGCAGAACCAGCAAAAAGAATTTGCTAACTTCCCTGGTGCTATAGTAATGACATCAAACTGTCTATTAAACCCAAATGTAGGTCAATACGCAGACCGTCTATTTACTCGTAGCATCGTAGGCTGGCCTGGTGTTGCTCATTTAGAAGGTGATGATTTCACAGCAGTTGTTGATTGTGCACTAGCGCAAGAAGGTTTTAAACATAACGAAATCGAACAAATGATCACAGTTGGATTTGGTCGTAATGCACTAATGGCTGCGGCGCCTGCCGTTGTTGAACAAGTGAAAGAAGGCAACATCAGCCATTTCTTCCTTGTTGGTGGTTGTGATGGTGACAAATCAGAACGCAGCTACTACACAGATTTCACAGCTCAAGCACCTGAAGATTCAGTTATCTTGACGCTTGCATGTGGTAAATACCGTTTCAACAAAAACCAATTTGGCGATATTAATGGTATCCCGCGTTTATTGGATGTTGGTCAATGTAATGATGCTTACTCAGCTATTCAACTCGCACTTGCACTAGCAAAAGAGTTTGATTGTGGCATTAACGAACTTCCATTAACGCTGGTACTTTCTTGGTTTGAACAAAAAGCGATTGTTATCCTATTAACACTATTCGCTCTTGGTGTTAAAGGCATTTATACAGGCCCGACAGCGCCTGCGTTCTTAACTGATAACCTGCTTGCTATCATTCAAGATAAATTTGATATGCGTAGCATCACGACAGTTGAAGAAGATCTAAAAACGATCTTAGCTGCGTAATCGGCGCTTATTAGCCCTAATCTATGCCTCAGTTTATCTGGGGCATTTTTCGCTATAAAGCGAGCAATAGCATTTGACCAATAACTTCTAAGTAATAGAGAACAAACATGACACAATTTATTTGGCCAACAATCCCTGTTCAACTTCGCTGTAATAAAAAATGGTTTGAAACAACTGATACCATTAGCTTACAACTAATAAGCCAAAACCAAGAAAGCTTTGATTTTAAACCGGGTCAATTTATTAGTGTCGGTATTGAAATTAAAGGAAAGATGGAATACCGCGCCTACTCTATTAGCTCAATGCCAAATCAAGATTTTCTACAATTAACCATTAAACGTGTTGAAGGTGGCAAAATATCAAACTACCTAATTGATCAACTAAGTGAAGGGGACGAGGTTGCTGTTTTAGCCCCGACAGGTCCATTCAACTCAATCGATTGCAAGCCAAGAAAAAAAGTCGCGTTATTAAGTGCTGGCTGTGGCATTACCCCGGTTATGTCGATGGCGAAAACTTGGATAGCTCAAAATATTGAGATCGATATTACCTTTATCCATATGACAAAAAACAAAGAACAGACCATCTTTTTTGAAGAATTAGAATTGTTGCATGAAACTCACGCCAACTTTCATTTAAAGCTGTTATTAAAAGATAATGCAGAGACGAGTTACCCACAAGGGCGTCTAGATCAAGAATGGCTAAACACCCTGTGCCCCGACTTAACAGAGCGCACTGTTTATTTATGTGGTCCTAACTTATTTATGCAAGACATGAAAGCCAATGTAGAAAACCTTGGTTTAGATATGGCGCACTTCTTCCAAGAAAGCTTTACCCCGATTGAAGCCGAAGTAACAGAAGCAACAGAAAACTCAGGCGTAGTGCAATTTGAAGTGCCTGCCTTTGGTGTATCAAAAGAGATTGATAAAGGTGCAACCTTAGCGGATGTTTTAGAAGAAAGTGGTGTTCCAATTATTATCGCTTGTCGCAGTGGTATGTGTGGCTCATGTAAATGTAAAGTAGAGAAAGGCGAAGTAAGCCGAACCAGTACTGAAACCTTAAGCGAAGAAGACATTGCCCAAGGGTATACGCTGGCGTGTTCAAGCCAAGTGCAGAGCGATGTTGAAGTGAGTTTGGTTTAATTAACTAAATTAATTTAACTCTAAAAAAACCGATGATTACTCGCTTTTATTAAGACAAAGTATTCATCGGGTTTTTGTACTTACTATTTTTATAGTATCAATATGAATTAATGATACAGTTTTTCTGATTCAACTTTCTCAGCCATTTCGACCGAATTTAATGTCTTCTGTTGCTTTAAAAGCTCTAATGCAATACATGGTAATACAGGGACGCTATATAAAAATCCTTGATGTAGATAACCATTAATATTTTCAAGGCTCTCTTTTAAATCTTTATTCTCAACCCCTTCAAAAATGATACGTGCATTTTTTAATGCAGCCAATTGTTTTGCATTTTCAATTAACCCTAAAACATCTACATTATCTTTAAAAGACCAGGTTAAGTTTTTGTCAATTTTTATTTCATTAATTGGCATACTGGCAATACGCTCAAGATCTGATGCACCAATACCAAAATCATCAATAGAAATCTCAAACCCTCTCAGTCTTAATCGAAGTGTATTTGCTAATAACTCCGTTTTAGATGCCATATGTAAATTCTTTTCTGTAATTTCAATGACAACTTTATGCTCAACACCAGAAGCATATATATCAATTAATCTTTCTACTATATCTTCATTAGTGAGTAAGTTAGGATCAACATTAATAGCAAAACGGATAGATTTATCGGTATCGTAAAAATACTGATGGTAATCTTCAATAAAATTCTTTATAACAATTTCAGTGAATATTTTTTGCTTATTCAATTTTTCAATCATTGGAAGAAAAAAGCTTGGTGGTAACAAAGAACCATCAATATCAGCCCATCTAGATAAAACTTCAAAAGCAACAATATGATTAAGATCAGATATAACTTGAGATTGATACATTAAGGTAATAGGATAATCATCACTACCTAATGTGGTTAATTGATTATTTTCTAAAGATGCATCCGATTCATTTTCATATAAAGCAGTTTCAACAAGTTTTTTCATTTGCTCTACAATAATTGGCTTCTCAAGAGAAGCTACGATATTTAAAGAATAAAGCTTACCCAGCAAACTAATTGAACTTATTATACTTTTATCTAGGCTAGAAATGATAATTATTTTACTGCTTATTTTCTGATCCGAAATCATTCTTAATAACTCAAAGCCATCCCCATCAGGCATCATTACATCCATAATAATTAAATCATAACTCTGTATAGTGATTTTATCCATTGCATTATATGCATTGATTGCTGTATGTACATCAATCATATTATCTATATTAGATATTGAATTTTTTAAAATCTCACGTGACAATTCAACATCATCAACAATTAATATTGTTTTATTCATATTTTCCACCTTTATAATTTGAAAGTATTTCCATCCAAACTCGTTTGGATTTCAATGTTTCATTATCGATAGTCATAATTTTATAATTTTTACCTTTTAGATTTTCAGTTCGATAATCAAAATCCAAATTAAATAAAATATCAAACACCCTCTTGTTTTCTACAAATATACATAATTTTCTATTTGGATTTAAGCTTTGTAAATATTTATATACTTCCTTACCAATCGTTGGAATTAATGCTGATATATCAGTCACATTAAAACTTAATATTAGATGACAATTAATCCAATCAAAATCAGTGCTTAATAGCTTGGATGCGATATTTGTGATTAAAGAGCTTACAGAAAACAAATGTCCAATCAAATGACCATTAATAAAAACTAAGACTAACTCTCCAGAATATTGATTTATCATTTTTTCAAACATAGCTTGATAAGTTAATTCATTTTTTAACAAATCAAATATTAAATTCATTTCAAAATTAAATATTAACTTAACCTCATCAATATAATTAGAAATTAAATATGAATTACTTGAGTTTATTGTAACTACTTTCATACTATGATCTGCATCTGTATTTAAATAACCGCAACAATTAATTCTATTAATTATAACTTTCAGTGATTTTTCAAGGCTTATGGTCTCTTTCTCTTTATCCCAAAGCGAAAATATATCAATTCCAAGAATTCCTAATAGTTCATTTTGACGATTCAAATGAGGCTTAGTTACACCTCTTTCCCAGCGACTTAATGTCACTGCATCTAAATTATCAAAGTTTTGACTGCTCTTTTGCAGCATATCAACGAACATATTTTGTGACAAGCCATTATCAATTCGAAAAGATCTTATTATTTCACTAAACATTTAAAAACCAAATAATTAACAGTTAGCTTATTCTATTTTTTTTTTTACAAAAGCTAAGGGCATTTTAAATAATAAAAAACATAAAATGCCACTGATGGTTTTTTACATATCTAAAGCGCAACATAAACCAGATAAAATCTGATGTTTATCAATAGGTTTCGTTATGTAATAATCAAAAAAATCATTCATTTTTGATTCTTCTTGCACAGTCGCACGAGCGGTAACCGCGATAATTGGTGTATGAATATTCATACTTTTTAATGTTTTTGAAAGTTCAACACCATCCATTATAGGCATTGAAATATCAGTAAAGATGATATCAAAATCACTAATTTCAATTGCACTTATCGCTTCTATTCCAGATTCAGCAAGAGTACACTTAATATCAAATGACTCTAATTGAAATTGAAGTATTTCACGGTTAAATTCAACATCATCAACAACTAATGCTCTCAAGTTACTAAAATCTTTTTTCGCACATCTTTTTTCTTCTATATTAAAAAGAGGATAAGAAATATCATTTACAACAGTCTCTTTAGGTAGTTCAATAGTAAATATACTTCCTTGATCTAATTTACTTTCAACAAATAAATTTCCTTTCATTAAGGTTAAAATCGTATTTGTAATTGCAAGACCTAAGCCAAAGCCTTCCTGCTGGTCCTCTACATTTACTTGTTCACGATTCTTAAAAATATTTAATAGTTGATGTTCAGGAATACCAATACCAGTGTCTATTACTTTAAATAAAACCGAATCACTTTGGTTAATATCCACTTCTAATTTAACATAACCAGTATAGGTAAATTTAATTGCATTACTTATAAGATTACTAAGAGCTTGTTTAAAACGAAGTTCATCAATAATAATATCTAGAGAATTAGGCACATCATCAGTATTTATAGTCAATAACAATCCTTTCTCTATTGATAAAGGCAAAAAAATGCTCTCAATATCTTTTAAAATCTTGATTAACTTTACTTTTTTATATTTTAATTCATAGTTATCTGTTTTGATTCGCTCTAAATCTAAAAGATCATTTACAAGAGATAAAATGGTATGACTTGCATTGGAGATCCCATTAAAGTAGCGATTATTTTTATTGCCTATCCCATTATTTTCTTTAAGAATTTCAGTATAGCCAATAATTGCATTCAGTGGTGTCCTTATTTCATGTGACACATTTGAAAGGAAAATCGTTTTTTTCTTATTTGCTTCATTTGCCTTCTGACTGACTTTTTCTAACTGCAAAGTCCTCTCTTCAACTTTTTTTTCTAAGTCTTCAATCAGCGTCTTTATTGTACTACTAGCTTCACTAAAAACATAAGATAATCCTTCTATTTCATCGCCTTTGTTTTCAATCTTTATCATGGCCTTATCATATTTTTGATCTCTCAATGCCCTTGCTTGAAGGATTAATTTATTCATTGGTGATATTAGGTTCTTCATGACCATTGAGTTAATAAAAAGAAAAACAAATAATAGAGTTAATATTAACAATATAAAGTAATTTATTAATTTATCATCTGATGACAATAAATATGATTTAATTGATGAATAACTTGAATTTATAACCGATTCTGGAGTGACTAAAAAAACATACCAACCAGTTTTATAATTAACATTAAATGTTAAATTATATAAACACTCATTAATTTCAATAGAAATAACACCCGTTTTTTTATCCTTTATTTTCTCTTTAATATCTTCATTTAAATTGTATAAATAATTATTCATAACTTTATTGTCAGAAAATTCCTCTGGATTAGATGTTATCAGATTTATATTTTCATCCATTAAAAAATAAGTAAAATCGAAGTTATCATCTAAATTTTGAATGCCTAAAGACTCTATAAATTGATTTAACTCAATGTCAATTGCAATAACTCCTTGCTTTATATTTGTTAATTGCTCATAAAAGTAGACTCGTTTAATATTATGAGAATTATCATCTCTAACGACATATAATTTCTGTTTTTCCAAAAAATTACTTCTTATAAATTTAAATGGATTCGTTTTATAGCCATTATCATCAAACCTATGTATTATATCGGAACTAATATCTATATACTCAATAGCTTTTATATATTTAGGTCTATTCTCAAAGACCTCACTTAATGTATCTGATATCCATACATTATTTGTTTTAACTTTCTTCATAGAAACATGTTCAAACGTATACGCTAGATATTTTGCTTCTATATTTATCAATTTAATCTCTTTACTTAAATTTGAATTTTGAGATTGAATAAATGTCGTTAACAGTTTCTTATTATAGCTTACAATGCTCTCTTTAATGCTTAAAAATTGACTTTCCGAATGTTCTTTAATCACATTAAGTGACATTAACATAATTAAAGTAACAAATAAAATTAACACCAAAGCGTTATACATTAATATTCTATTTTTAAATAACATTAAATGACCTCTATATTTGATTTTAAAGCCATTAGCATTAATACAATTAGTTCATCAAGCGTTTTGATTAAGATGTTGGGCTTAATAATGTCACCATAACCTTCTAGCTTTTTACATAAGCATTCAGCTTCTATAAAGCCACAAGATGAAGCAATTCCTTTCAGTTTATGTATTAATGGTGAATGTTCAATTACCTCTCCTATTTCTTCTTTGATTGATTCTAAATTTCGGATCGCAATACTACAAAACTTAATACCGAGCAGTGAACGGAATTCAACACCTGTTGTTGAATAAAATGCTTTTTCATTTATGTGACAAGAGATCATTTCAATTATACCTATTAGATATTGTTTAATTGTTAATACTTAGATCACCATAATGGCAACATACCCTCAATATGCGCCTTGTATCTTTTATAAGTTTTTATTTTACAATGTGCCTATAGCGGGGGATAGTTGGCATATCAAAAACAAACAATCAAAAGGTGCCTACTGTGAAAAATTTAGCTCTATTAATCGTACTTTTTACAATGAGTCATCTTGCGTCTGCCGCATCTGCTACTATCATATGGACGGGTAAAGTGCCAACTATGGGTTGTTCAGACAAACAAATATCAAACCAAACAACGTTGATCACCATCAAGACCCAGTGCCATAGCGATGTAGTTATTATTAAAGATAACATCAAAAAAAATAAAGCACAGGTAACCTTTAACCTTTAACAGGCAGATACAACAAAATAAATTATAATCTGTTATTTCTATTTATAATTAAGAAAAATATAATTAACTATGTTTAACTTAATTACGAATAAAAATGGAAATTAAATTACATCAATCTGCTTTACTTATTGAGTTTAGTGATAAATCAGCTGGTTTTACTCATCAGATAGATCTAACAAGAAGTGAATACTTTATATTATCTGAACTATTTGACGCTGAGGGAAAACATTTAGATAAAAGTACACTTAAAAATGCAGGTTGGCCAGACTCTTATGTTTGTGACAATGCGTTGACTGTGTCTATTATGAACTTACGAAAAAAATTAAAAGAATATGATAGAGTGGTAAAGATAAAAACAATACAACGAGTTGGATATAGCCTTTATCACCCATCTAACGATATTATAATTAAACTTTAATAAACTTCTTTCTTACTCTCTCTATTGCCAAATAGTGATTGACCTAAAAATACGATATTATGCTCACAGGTTTTTCCAATGAAGGACTTGTGAATAGCCCACTTTACATTAAGTTGATTAAAATCTTGTTTCACTGTTTTTATCCCTCGTCTTAATGCGCCTTTTTTGTCTGCTAACAACAAAATATCATCCATATAACGAAAATAATGCTGGCTTTCTCTTTGTTCAAATTTACTATCAAGTTCATGCAAATAAAAATTTCCTATCACATGTGATAGCGGACTTCCTCTCGGCACACCTATTTCACGGTTATGATTTTTTAATGCATTATAAATTACACGCCATAATTTATTGTCTTGTATATGTGAGGACAACATTTTGCATAATTGATGATGATCTATGGTCGCATAATAATCTGCGACATCAGTTTTAGTAAAGAAACGGGATTTCTCAGTGTCGTTGATCTCCTTTAATGTTTTAGTTACACCACCATGTCCCTTCCACGAATAACACAAGGCTGACTTAGGTAATACTTTATTTAGCGCTAATGCGAGTGCTTTTAATACCAACATATCTTGAGTACGAAAAGTGTGTAAATATTTATTGGGTTTATATTCCACAATACGGCAAGGAGAAAACACAAAAGTGCCTGTAATTAGCTGTTCACATAATTCAGCTTTAATCCTTGGCCAATGGTAACGAATGTGCCAAATATCATCAGAGTAATGGGCTTTTGCCTTTTTCTTAATTAAATACAGTAAAGCATCATCCAAATAAACTAAAACGTTATCAATGTTCATGATTAACCGTAGATTTAAGGTAAAAAGAAGGGCATCATGAAGATGCCCTATGCTTTATGAGTGATGGTTGGGTTTGTTACAACATTTCCCTAACACATACCGTTTCAACTAAGTTTACTTGATTATTTGTTGTTTTTTCCAACAGGAAATCATCACCGCTTACATTAATCCTGTTCAACCCCTCGACGTCTGTTATCGATTTTACATCACCCTTGTAAATGCCCATGTTCGCGTTGCCATTCAAGGTGTACGACTCTGCATATCTGACAATTTGTATTCTATAGTAACTGTCACTTATCACTCTCCTTACGGTCGGCATCCACAACATCTCGTTATTCGTAATACTCACTATCTGGTTTGTATATTGACTTATGTACGCATCCCACAGTGGATCCCCTAATTCTAAACTTTCTGATCCGTTAACATACGCAATATACTCTTGAATCTCCCCAGACGTTAACTCTCTATACCCCCCACTGACGGTAGTGCAATCAAGTGTTCTATCATTTCGTGCTGTTATCAACACCTCTAAAGGTGTATTCCAATTCCACCCCCCCCAGGTTGTTTCTAGTGTAATCTTAGATTCATTCTGTAACGAGTTGATGTGAGTCACTTCAATTTCAGTAACATCTACAATGTCGATCTCTGTATTCGTCACGTCTATGGTCGCTATCCCTAGGTCATTTGTTACTGCTGTGTTGTTTAGCAATGTTAGACTTGACGCGTCATTCGCGTCACTTACTTTCGTAGCCTTCGTTAACACGCCGCTTATTGGATTCTCATACGCGTCCCGTACTTTTATTTCTAACTGATATTGCGTTGCGTCGTTTGCTACCCACCCTGCTGTATCTATTGCCGCCTGTTTCACTTCCGCTGTATCAGTGTCTCCTATGAAACTCACAGTAACACATGATGTTGATGTTCCTACTTCTCCACACACTTCAACCTCTTCTGCTTTCGTGTTGGTGACGTGTACAACCGCGTTACCATCAGCGTCAGTAAACACCGACGCTGCCGTTTGGGCAGTGGCGCTATCGGTTGTTATTGTGATCAGCTGGTTTTCGACAGCCACAATCTCTGCTGTATTACCTGCTTGCTCTGTATAATTAAACCTTATTTCTGCACTGTCTGTCATATTGGCTACGGCGTCAGTCTTAACTACTTCTGCCGTTACCCCTGTAATGATAATACAAGTGATGAGATATTCAGAACCTATTGGACTTGCCACTTCGCCTGTTGTCATATCGATCGTTTTGGCCATGCCGCCATCATCTGCCCAATATAGAGTCGTTGTGGGCCAATTATACGTAACTCTAATATTTGTACTCTGTAATGCTTGCATCTCACTAACTGTAGCGAGTCTACCTACTTGACTACACTGATCCGTCTGGAGCCATCTATATAGGGAAAGTGTCACTGGGGGAGTATAAGATAAGTCTTCGATATACCCTGCTCGATCAAGATCATTATTCATTGACTCTGTCGTCGTTAACGGTTTTAAATAAGCTACATTGTCATACTTAATACTATCCCACTGCCCCACATTTGAACTATCATATGCGGGGACCTGCATCATACCCGTGGCGTAAGCGCCTTTATGGTCAGTTACAGCAAACGATACATAATGATATTTCATCTCTGAAGTAATGAACGTAAACGATGTATTACTTACATCTAGTGGGTCAGCGACTTCAGTTGCAGCGTTATAGGCATTAACATAGACCAGCTGAAAGTCATCGCCATCGAATGAAGTGACATAGGGTGAGACATCTATCGTCTCTAATGAATTAAGCGGTACAGGATCATGATATATATGGCTTTGCACCTCTAAGCCTTGGTTTGCTTGATAGGTTACTGCAATATCTAATGCACCTAATAACACATCTCCCGTAATATCATCGATATAGCTGTAAAGAATGCGCTCAATGCCTTCAAAACCCGCGGGGGGGGTATAATCAATGGTGTTAGTTCCTGGGTCAGCTGTTGCGCTTGCAGAGCTGTATGGCAAAGTCAAATCCGTACTTAACGTGAAATCCGGACTCAATGTATAGCCTGTTTGACGTTGTAATTCTTGGCTAACATTTACAACAACGCTTTGCTCGATGAGTGTGGTAGCACTAATTGCGGTTAATTCTACACTACCTTCTTCTTCTGCCATTCGGCTTACTGCAATACGTGTGATAGCGCTATCACTTAACGGCTCAGCCATACGAGCGATTGAAACATCGTTATCAGATTGGCTGACTTGTTGGTTATCACTAAGAACGACTTCATATTTATAATCACAGGCTTTACTTATATTTGCTGAAATAGTAAAACCGGTTTGAGTCATTGACTGAACTTGACATTCAGGTGATGTAGACAAGGCTTCAACATTTGAAACAGCAAAACCATCAGAGCCAGAAAACGTAACATTATCACTAAGATCTACTTCATAACTGTCACTGTATACCGTTGAATAAATCGCATTTTGTGCCGATATTCTCGCTTGCTCATCTACTGAGTGACTATCCAATTGATTTGTATTATCACAACCAGAAACAAATATAAATGCTCCAAGCATGATTATTCTGTTTAAGTTATACTTATGAGTGAGCATATGACCTCAAATAATAAGTTCGTAATTAATGTGGTGTATCATATTAAAACGAACACCAATAACAGAGGGCACCTCAATATCCTATAAATCAAAGATGCCTGTATTTATTTAATTGCAGATATAATAATTTAAATTAATGACTTCATCAGGGTATACCAAATCTTTATTTTTCCTTTTAACAAGATCTTCATTTAGTTCTAATAAATCTTTAAATGACATATTATTTTTTCGTGCAATTTTATAAAGATAATCCCCTTCTTTTAATTGGTAATCTTTCGTTTTAACAGTACAGACTTCTTCTTTTTGTATCGGCTCAACTACAACAACCTTAGGCTTAGGCGCAACTACTTCAGACTTAGCTACAAAAGTTACCTTATCCTCTTTGACTGGTTTTGGTCTTTCTGCTTTTTGTTCTTCTTTAAATACTTTCTCTTCCGGTTTATAAATACTCGGCGTATAAGATGCTAGTACTGGTTTATAAATAACAGACACAAGCAAAGACGTTACTGTACTATCATTCTGTTCGACTTGAAAAATACTTTGATAACCTACATCAAGACCCCAGTTTTTTGATACTTTATATTTTACCCCTCCACTTAATACTGGTGAACTGATTTCTTTATCCACGGCAACACCTGCACCAAGATACAGTGATGCATAATCACTTACTGGTAGCATACCTTTTAAGCGAGTAATCCAAGGTGTTACATTCATATTGGTAAATTGATAATCCGCATAAGCTGTTTCCAAGAGAACGTTTTCATTAAATTGGTAACCAAGTGATAACTCATAACCTAAAGATTCATTTTCTCTGATATCATCATTTATAGAAGAAACCGCTGCCCCAAAACCAAATTGAAAAGGGGAAAGTAATTCATCTGAATATGCATTGAACGATAATAACCCGGTCAATATTAATAATTTTACAAATTTCATCTTAAATTCCAGGTTCTATCGTAATAATAATTGAGTCGTTATAATCACCAGAGATTAATGTTTCACCATTGACTTCATAATCAAAATTTAACATAAAGTTCAAACTGGTTTGCACTCCAGAATTCGCACCTATTGTTACTTCTGAATTTATTAACGCTCCATTATTAACCAAATTAGTATGGCTACATTGAGAGCAATTAATACTATATGGAATGGATATATTACTATCCGATACATTTAATAGTTCATAATCTTCACCTGCAGGTAAAGTCAGTACTAATCCATTATTGAAATAACCATTTACCGTAATATCATAATCCGTTGTAGAAGAAACACTGAGGTTTGTCGTATCATAAATTGGCTCCATAACACCATCACCAGAAACGATAATATCGTTAATTTGAACAGGTACATAATTAATAGTAATTAACAGCGTTTCGTTAATAGTTCGGTAAGATAGTATTCCACCAGCTTCTTCATAATAATAGCGTATAGCGATAGGTACCACACCACTGTAAACGCCTTCTGGCAACCCATTTAATGCTGAAGTGATGCTAGCATCATCAATAAAAAATATTGGTCGAAAAAAAATGAATGGGCTCGTTGCTATTCCAGATGTTAATTTTGTTGTTGATATACAATTGCTGCCTTGAACACTGATTATAGGCTGAGCAATATTATCCATTGAACAACTTGCTCCTAACCCACTCGATTCTTCATTGTAACTAATACCAGAGGTATTATACTGCATACCTTTAATATCGATAGCTATCGGGGTCGATGTTTCCCCTGCTCCTCCGGTAAGTATTACCTCAGTCGCAGGTACTGAATTAAATGTTGCTGGAATAAACGCTTTTGTCGCTTGAAGACTAGGTGGTGTCTCCCACATACTAGGAAGCATATCCCCCCCATTCACTACAACGTTATCCCAAGTAACACTTGATGGATCGGCATCTGCATTGATTCTAAATGAAGCAGAAGCAGAAAAAGAGCTAATCGACAGTGCAATAATAAAAATATGAGAGACTAAACGAAATATCATAAATTACCTTTTAACAATAATTTTTTCTTATATTTACGGTCATGAGAAGTCACTGTGATGTCTAAATCATTATTTGCAACCGCGTCAGGTAAAGAAAATGATTTTTCTCTCCCAGCAACAACAATATATTTTTGCTTACAGCTCGCCTTACTTGCGCCAGTATTACAACCATTAACCAATACATTAATTATTGTATTACTTTTATTTCTAATGATAATTTCGCTTTCCGTTCTATTTATATCATAGTCATAGACTGGATTATCTGTAGGTATTATATAAACAGGTGAGAATCCAAAGTTAATATCCATACCACTCCCTTCAACGCCATCAGGACGGTAAGGACTTGGTAAAAAAGGTAACGAAAACATTAAATCATGACTATTATCACAACTTGTATTATGACATAAACTTCTAATCCCAATATCTTTTGACTCACCAGGTTTTAATATTAACTTTTGATGTGTTAACGAAATTTTCCAATCAGACAGGTTCTCACGACCATATTCTTTTTTGTTTATTACTTTATAGTTTTCAATATTTATCTCTTCTATTTTTGCATTTATAAAAAGAGGCACTTTTTCATCATTGGTTAATGTAATAATCCCATTACCTTTTTCATCAGAAATAATTACCATTTTATCAACAATAAATGCATTTGAATGGCTAGAAAATAAAAGCAACATAGTGAATATCTTTGTTCTAAGTTTATTAAACTTCATATTAATTCCTCAATTTAACAACGCGACAGGGAAAGATATATTTTCAGCACTGTAGTTGTTTTTAGATAATAATTTAAACTTCTGAATACTATCCTTGCTTTCAGCCAGCAATTCTTTTATTTTTGATGGTATTTGTGCGATATATATTGCTTTTAAATTACCAACACGTTTTTCAATAACACGATAACCTACTGATTTTAAATTTTCAATCGCACCTTCTACCTCAGAAGATTGTTCATAAGCCCCTAAGAATATTGCTTTTAATTTACTATCATCAATGTCAATAAGTTCCAGTTCTTCATTACTATTAGCCAGAGGCAAACAATAATTTTCACCAAAATTCATCTGGTTCGTTGTTGTAAATTCATAAGGCAGTAAACAACTGTTTGAATTAGATGTTAATTCAAAGTCAATTCCATCTAACACGGTTATTCTGTATATTCCATCCGCTATTTCTGACACATTTAAGCAACCATCACCAACACATAAAACATCATTAACAGGTTTCTCAGATAAGTCATTAAATGAGGTAATAAAAGAAACGACACGATTCACTTTAGGTGACATCGTCGCCACCGTTCCGGGGTGAGAAAACACTTTTAACTGGTGTTCACCGCTGTTATATAAATCAACACTCTCAGCATCAAATTTAACTGCATATTCATCATATTCAGACAGTGGAATGACTGCTTCATCCTTATAGATAATTTTTTTGTTCGTTCTACTGTCATTTTTATTTAATGATAAATACCCTTTTGCATCATTTTGTACCATCTCATTGACATTATTATCTTCTATATCTATAACTGCGTATGACAATGATTCTTTGCTCGTTATATATATGTCATCCTTAGTTATTATCTGAGTACTCGAAAAACCTCCACTCACTCCCATACTATTATCATTGTTTGACGCATATGCTGACATATTCATTGTTGCATATTGAGTACGGCCACTGGCGCTGGCTCTCGCTTCTTGGTACATATCATCCTGTGATCTATTATAAACATTGCTTAATTCAGCCTCAGTATGAAATGAATCAGAATCAATAATATTGTCTTTACGAATATTCGTTATAAATTGCGTAACCTCTGACTTAGACGTCGTTGTGCCTGTACTTACCTCAAGATTTTCAGACAAAGGTATACTCCACAATATATTAAATGTTAAATCATCACTGGTATCCGTATAATCAAGATTCAAATTAAGATTAGATGAAGCAATAAAAGGTGATGAATAACCAATAGATACAAAATTTTGTGCATCTTCATTATCTAAATCAAAACCATCTTCACTGGAATACTTAATATGCGAATAGGTTGTATATAAACTTTTCCCACCGCCAAATGAGTAAGAATAATTGATTAAACCTCTTATGTAATCCCTTTTTCCATATAGATAATGCGCAAGAGTTCCGTCTTCTAACGTGTCCGTTTCTAGCGTTTCATAAGAAATATTTAACCCTAAAATATTCATATTAATATTTAGGTGTTCAGCATCTTTAAACATGTCATAAACTATTTCAGTCTCAAGCCCTGTTTCTAACCACGAATAAGAGGCGCCTATTGTCGTGCTATTGCCCTCTTGACTGATAATACCCCCAGCTCCTAATAAAAGAGAGTCGATCCATTGATAGCTTACTAACCCTTTGGTATAAGTACTGTTATCTACATTCTGATTATCTAAATCATCTTCAAACCGTTGGTCGGATAGTAAACCAGCAGAAAGAGAAAAATCGATTCCCCCCTCAGCTAGAGAATCATTTCTATTATTATAAACGTTATAAATTTGAGAGTTGATTACCTTCCCGGAGCTAAGCACATCGACTTTAACTTTATAGCGTCCATAAGGTAAATCAGCATAGTTTATTGTGTTTTGTCCTTCTGATGAATTTCTTTGATAAATAAGTCGATCATCTCGATAAACATGAATTCGACCTGTTTTCGCCGCATAAATATTAAGAACTTTATTACTATTTTTATTTCCTATTAGAAGATTCTCTGAACTAGCAAATATAATAGAGTTTTGAGAGAATAAAGCAGTACTATTTAAAAAATCGGTTGAATTTATATTAGGGTCATACTTAAAATACCCCATCTTTAATGTATATGCATCAAAATCCAAATGATACGCCGCCTCATAAATTTGAGAAGAATCTTCACTATTATTAAGATTCACATCCCCTCTTAAATATCCATAAGGTAACCCTAATGTCGCTCTATCATTCAAAGAAACCACTGCATCTTGCTGGTAATAACTGCTTGCATAAAGATCAAATGAGTTAATCAGGCCATTTTTTTCACTTTCTGACGAGTGGTATTTTTTTTCTTCATTTACGTTTTTATAAGATAAAAGATCAGGGGAAACATAAAAATACAGGACTTTATCATTATAATCATAGATAAATTCATATGTTTCAGGCGATAACTGACAACCTTTAATTGAACCAGTACATAGGTCTACACTTTTGACCCCATAAATTAAATCAGATATTATTTGTTCTTCGTATTTTTCTGATACATTATTTATTTTTAGATATTCACGAAATTGTTTTACTGTTTTTTTATTTTCGCTGTCTAACTGGATTGTATTAAAAGAAACAGAAAAAACCATTGATTGACTGAATGAACCATCCAAATTTTTAATTTTAATTTTCGTTTCATTTAATTCAAACGCATTTTCAAAACCAACAGGTAAACTACTCGCAAAGGTATACTGCTCAAATGAAGAAATAAACAAAATTGCAATAATCAATATGTATTTTTTTATCAGCATTATATATCTACCATGACATTAAATTCAATTTCACCACTGCAGGTTTCAGCAGTCCCTGGCAGCGTGATTTCATCAAATCTTTTAAAATCGAAGGTCACTGCATGAGAGCTACTTTTGTTTGTTCCATCATTAGAATTAAAATCATTAAGACTTACAGAGTCGTTAACGACTAATTCAGTGCCATCAAAGTCAATGGTTACGAAACCATTTTGAACAAGTGACTCTCCACCATTAGTAATGCAAACTGCCTCATTCTTCGTCAATGTTGAAAGATAAGAAACGGCAGAAACACCTTTAGGTATTGTTGTTTCAATATTCAAATTTGAAGATACACTTTCAAATTTTTGATTATCTTCCGTTGGGGTTAATACTAATTCATTCGGAATAAACGAGGCTGAAGCAATTGAATCACTGTATATCTGATTAATATCTATTGTTGTGCTTAAATTCAAGACTTCGGTTTTAGCACTTATATGTGAACTAAAAAAAACACATAAAAGAATAATAAAATTAATCATAGACCTACTTATCACATCACCTTCAATAATAAAAATAGACCTACTTTATAAATAAAGTAGATCTATAACTTAATTGAACAAATAATTAAATTAAGCTTGACAAAAGAGTCACAGACCCCTGAACTTTTGCACCAGCAACGTCAGCTTCATCTAAAGGTGTTGTTTGTGCAATTGATACACCTACTGACTCTAAACCAGGAAGGGCAGGGTCACCGACAGCAACAGGTGCACCGTTAATCTGAACTTCAACCGTCGCAGCTGGGTTAGCAACACCGTCGTAAGCAACGTCTGCAGAAACAAGTGTCCAGTTAGTTGCAACTAAAGCACCCACCACTGGAGTTGTAGCATCACCATCATTTGTATGAGATTCAGCAGTAATGATAGACGATACAAACGTACCATCTGTACTTGGAGAAATTGAACCCAGAAATGCATCACCAATACCATTCAAACCGGTAATTACAACCGAATCAGAAGCCAAAGCGCCAGGTACTGTACCAGACCAGACCAGAGTCGCTTGAGCGTTAGTTGCAGCATAAGCACCTGCACTCATTACCATACCTAAACCAGCTAAAGTTACTAAAGCGTTTTTCTTGAAGTTTGTCATCATAAATCCTAAATTAAGTTAATAAATCCAGAGATGAAAGAAGTAATCATTTAAAGTTTAGTACGTTACCTCTCTGGATGGATCGTATTATCAAGAGTTCTGACCAATGAAAGAATGGCTTTTTAAAACTTCAACTATAGAAAGTGCCCATATCTAGTTACTTGTAAGTAATGGCTCGCTCACAACAACACCCTATACACCTCATATATTTCTGATTTTAATGTAAGTTTTTTTTGAATAATCCTACTTCCCAGATTATATTTACTAGTAGGGTAAGAATTAAGGATAGATAATTTATGGATATGAAATTTGCAAGCTACTTACAAAAGATCCGCTCAGAGAAAAAATTAACGCAGCAATCTTTATTGGAGTTGCTAGTTGAATCCGATAATGCATTTTCTAAACTCGATCTAACGACCTTGAGCCGCTGGGAAAGAGGTGTTACAACTCCAAAGCTCGAAAAACAAGTGCTTATTGCTAGATTAATGAATGATGACATAGCCCCTTTACTCGATCCTGATGTTAATATCACGAAAACAAAAAAAAACAGCTTAGATAAGGTGATAAACAAAACGTTAAACCCTTACTCGTCAAGTAAGTCATCTTTTCGTTTAATGAAGTTAGATTCTTTAAAAGAAGAACCTGTATTATCTGAAAAATTGCAAACCTTCCATAAAGATTATTTGGGTATAGATATCCAAGATGATGTTTTTACCAATCAACCCATTCATGCAGACTTGTATATCAATAATAAAGGGGAGCTTATAGGGCACTTACTTTATGGCTACGTACCTATAAATAGCTCTACCGACTCTTTAGATATAAACGCCCTCAACAGCTGCAATTTTATTGAAGTACAACCCAATGAGGATACTATGCTTTATATTATTTCAGCCTATAGTTCATTATCAAGACCACGCTCTATCATCCTTCTTTCTATTTTAGACATTTTACGAAAGAATACATTTATTGGCACCGCTTGCATCAACTGTCATGATGAAGATGGCTTTAACCTTTATGAAAAAAACTCGGCAATAGATATTATAAAAAAAGGGAATGAAGTCGATTTTGGTGGGATAAAGATCTTTGGTAAACGCTATCGATACGTTCAAATTTTAGTGAATACAGAAAGTATACTCGCTTCGAAAGTCGTATCTGATTTGATTCCATTTACTTGCCAATATATTGAGGAATTGCTAACAGATAATTGATAATTTACTTTTTAAGTATCAGTCATCTCGCCTCAAACGCTACAAACTATTCATTTTAAACATAATTACTAATTATCGATTAAAACTGATGCCAATCTAAAAAAGAAGAGATCGTTCAAGCTCAGAGCGATGGTGAGGTCAACATAATATAAATAATTCTCTTTACAACAAATCTAAAAAGCCGATGACATATTAATTCATCGGCTTTTTAAGTATGTGGTTCTTATGATGAGATTAACCAGTTCTAATCAAAGTCACCATACAAAGTTAATGGGTCAACAGGCATTGATACCGGTTGCCAACGGTCGGTAAACGTATATTTCGCATAAAAGAGTAAGTGGTTTGGTTCATAGAAATCAGACCGTTGAATATCAACCGCTGCACCTAAATACCAGCGTTTACTAATGCGTTGCTCTGCTGCTGCTTCTAAAGAGAACCCAAAGCCACCACCTTTGCTACTTGAACCATTAGGAGAGCCATCAATATAAGGTCCATCTTCTTTCGTCCAAGAGTTAGACACTGAACCACTGACTAAATAAGAAAATCCATCATTTAAGCGCTCATAATAATTCACAGGAATAGAAACTGAGAAATATTGTTGTGGGCTGTAATAACCTCCATTCCCATAAGCATATTCACTCAGGTTCTTATCATAGTTTAGATACATTAAGTTTAAACCAAGACTTAAACGTCGATTCTCTTCATTGATAATTTTCCAATACGTACCACCAAGTAAGCCTAAGCGAGTATTATCTTCTACGCTGGTTCCTGTCATTGTGTGGAACTGCGCACTTGCCCAATAACCAACAGATCCGCCAAGGTCGTAACTGCCACCGAGATTAACACCGGTTTTCATCACTCCGCCCCATTCATCGCCTTGATGTTCTTTTACCCCATTAGGCACTGTCATACCGGCATAAGAAAGAGTACTACTGGTTTCTGCTCGTCGAGATAACGTTGCTTTCCAGCCCACATCACCTAAATCTCCAGAAAGGTTCAAACCACCAACAATATTTTGTTGATCGAACCCCAGTGGCGTAGTGCCTATATCCGCACTCCACGAATCTGCGAGCCATCCAATGCCAAAAGCAGATCCAGTGTGCTGTTCATTCATGACCTCCGAAGAATCATAATAATCAATATCACCAGAATTAAGATGTACGATATCAGCACGGAGTTGTAAATGCCCATCGTACTCTGGCATTGGAATAATAGCTTCAATCGGCACTTGTACTGATTTATTCGCACCGTCCCTTGCACTGTAATCTATCCCAAAAGAGACGTAGCCTTGATCACGAGCCTGAATACTATCTAAATCAGATTTCACATTTCGAGTAAGCCAGTTGTCATCCGCATTATTGTATAACTCACGCAAATTTTCTTCTTTTGGATCCTCGCTTGGTTTAAGTTCAAGGTCCAATGCATCATCATCAGTAAATTCAGCGATAGTGGCATCGTTTTTAGGGTTAATTGCATCTTCTATTAATGCATAATGTGCCATGCTTGTAGCAAGGCTCCACTCTTTACCTTCCATCGCAACCGCCATTCCATCACGATAATCAATGGCGTCACTGTCTTGCTTTTGTTTCAGCATTTCAACTAAAGCAATAGCTTCTGATTGATAACCATACGCCATCAAAATTAGAGTTAATTCCATGCTCTGACGGCTACTTAACGCTTGTTTTTCTGAATATAAATACAGTGCTAATTTTTGTGCATCATCGTCTTCACCAAGTGCTTGTTGGGCTTTAAGTTGCCCAAGTAAAGCACCATACTGATATTCTGTATTGAGTTGACTTGCCGATGAATAGTATATTTTAGCGTCTGCATACTCTTCATTTCGAAATGCATACTCAGCAAAAAGTAAATCGCGACGAATCTTTTGATCAAACGAAATAACAGTATATTCACTGTTACTTTCTAAATGATTTTTCCATTCTTTAAATTTTTCATTTTCTTCAAATGTATACAATAATCCGCCATAACGTAACTCCGTTTCCATGTTCCATTTATCTGTCGGTTTAATGCTCTGTAGTTTAATAATCGCTTGTTTTGTAAACCCAAGCTGAAACTGAACATCAATTAACGATAACATTGCATCAGGGTCTGAATTATATTCGATTTCTAATCGCTTAATCTCTTTCTTTGCAGCTTCTGGATCATTTTTAGCAAGAATAAATAATGCACTAAACATTTGATTTTGTTCTAAGCGATTTAAGCTTGAGTTCATTGCTTCACTGCGATCACTTTCAGCTACTGCCGTCAATTGGGCAATAGCTTCAACCGTTTGACCATAGCGAGCCAAATACAAAGCATACGCAAATGACATCTCCGGCGTTCCATTTTTTGACCAAGCCGACATCAATTTATCAGCACGTTGAGTTTGCCCGGTTAATCGTAAAGAATCGGCTACCTCACTACGCTGCCAAGGAGAGACAGGAGGATCTATAACAAGTTTATCCAAGATCGCTTTAGCGTGTTCAATATCCCCTTTATTAATCGCGACAGTAAGCTCGGTCATTAATAAAGATATCTCAACTTCATGAAATCGTTCAGCTAAAATACGCTGTTGACGTGAAGATAATTTACGACCTTTCTCTAACGCTTTCTCGCCCCCATAAAAAGAGATCTGCAAATTAAACCAACCTCGTAATGCCGTTTCATCTAACCGATTTTTGCTTAATGCGGTAGTGTAATAATCTAAAGCTTGCTCTTCATCCTTTTGAGCTAAAGCTAATTCAGCAAGATAATTATATGCATATGGGTCATCTGGCTCATATTTTATTGCTTGGTGGTATTTTCTATTTGCACCATCAAAATTCCCTCTTTGCATCATTTTCTCACCGCGTTCAAGGTAAGCCCAATAACTTGAGGAGTTGATATAACCATTCCATCTATCGACATTTCGAAGATCTTTATCGTATTTTTTTGCTTTTTTAAAATAAGATAAAGCCACTTCTTGTTGGCCTAGTCGTAGATAAACCATACCTAACCCACCTAAAATCTCAGGGTCATTAGGTCGAACTTCTAATGCTGTCAATAATTGCTGTCGAGCATTTAGAATATGCCCTGATTCTAGTTCTTTTAATCCGGTTAACTTAGCGAGGTATTTAGGATCTTTTCTCAACTCTGTTTCTTTTTCAAAGCGCTTATTCGCATCAAGTAATGCTTTTCTGTAGGTTGCATTTGAAGGGTAATAACTGGAAAGTATCGCGTATTGCTGAACAACCTCTTTTGTTATGTAACTGTCATTTAAGCGAGAGATCCATAATGACGCAGCGCTGCCTGATACTGACGACTCTAAAGAAAGACGCTGTAACAGCCTCATGGCAATAGGGTTTGATGGATCGCCTTTTGAGATATGCTCTGCATAAGCAAGCTGAAAATCAGGTACTCCGGGATAGTCTGCATTGAGCTTTTTAAGTCCAATCAGCACCTTTCTTTCATGCCCTTTAACGCCTGACTCTATATCCAAATAGGTCAATTGTAATTCGGGCGTCGGCATACCATTAGGAAATAACGCATTTAATGCTTGTAGCGCTTCTTTATTGCGACCAGAACGGGACAATAAAATGATTTTCTGATAGGCCGCTTTATTATCACCATAAATAGATAAGGCATCTCTAAGCTGCTTGGTGGTTACTGAATTAGGTTGAGTCGCTTCTAATTTTTTTAAAATACCCATGGCTTGGTCAACCTGCCCCAATTTCGCCAAATGCTGAGCTTGAAAACTCAGTCCTTCAGCATTATTAGGGTCAACCGCAAATAAACGTTTGAGTGTTGTTTCAGTAATATCGGGGCGATGAAGTAATTGTGCATATCTTAACTGCTCCACTAACTGTTTAGTCGAATCAACATTAGATACATCACTCTGAAAAACAATAGGATTCATCATCTGTAATTCTGATTTAGGCGTCGCCGCCATAATCGATGATGAACAAAATACTCCTATCACTGCAATAGGAAGTAAACGAGCTATTTTATTAGCAGAAAAGCGTTCTATTGGCATACATGAGTCCAACTAGGAATAACACGACCATCATTACCAAATTGATAAACCCCTTTATGCCAACCTAACCCAAATAAGGTTAGTACACTGTTGTAATAACGGTCTTTCTCAATAGTTGATAGAGATGCCTCAATACCGTGGGCATACTCATCTGCGATTGATGTTGAATCAACGGCATCTAACAGCGGAAGTGTTGAGGCATTAATACCGACTCCGCCTATATTTTTTGTTTTTCCCGTTTGAGTATTAAATATCTCAGGCATTCCTTTACCTTTTTCTAACTCAAGCACGACTGGATGCATTTTATTTAAAATAGCGGCTTTGTTCTTATCACTGTTAGGTAGCATTCCTGCCCATAAATAAGTACGAATTGCGTTATAACTACCAATGGCTTTGGTTTTTTTGTCGTTTTTGAATTGATCATTTTTCCACTCAACCCAATCAGGACTCGATCCTTTAGGCATAGTATCTTTAATCAATCGCACGCTTGATTGATATAACTCAGCCCATTGATAATTTGGAAACAACGTATCCATGCGAGTAAGTAATTGCAATGGAACATAACTAGGATTTAAACGAACGTGATTATCACCCAGAATAAACCCCTGCTTACCAGGCAATAAGACCGTACCAAGACCTGATACAACCGTGGTTTCTTCTCGTAAAATACGGCTCGCAAGCAAATGGCCTAAAGATTGATAATAGAAGTTACCCCATAAGCGACCCGCCTCCATTAAGCTATATGCAATCCACAAATCCGAATCTGACGCAGAGTTTGCATCTAGCACACCTTTACTGCCATTTGGTCTTGTTCCCCACAACCACGCAGGGAGTTGAGCCGTAAGATCTCCGCCTGCTAAGTTTTTTTCAGTCCAATTAAGTAACGAACTAAACGTTGCTTGGTCATTCGCTATTAGTGCAAAAAACAACCCATACGACTGCCCTTCTGACGTTGTAATTAAGCGAGGATCGCTAGTATCAATCACTCTTCCATTCTTAATGTAGTTTTGCTTAAAGCTATTCCAAAGTGCCCATTGGCATTGATTTTCTTTTGTCATTACCACTTGCGATTTAACACGAGGTGAAAGACTCACCTCTTGTGCTGTGATCGTCGGTGTTGTTAATAATGAACCAATAAAAACACTCAATAATGTCAGTCGCGTTTTCATAGTTCATCCTCTTCTGTATTTAAACGACGTTGTGCAATGTGACGAAGTACTCGATATAAAATAATGGTAACCATCACGACCAATAAAGTAGCAAAGAAAGCGATCAATAATGGGTATTTAGAAAAGTGATACCAAATCAATTGTGATATAGGCAGTTCACCCACATAATAATGCTCTCCTACATTAAAGCTGGCGACTTCATCATCACGCAAAGTAATTACTGAACCAAACATAGATGATATTTTTCCACTGTCGTTTAATGCTTCATTAATCAATGCAAACGACTCTGGTGTTTGAGCAAGTAAACTCACCATGGTGCGCTGCGCCGTATAAGGCGATTCGACACTTGTAATTGCGGCAAAATTTCCGGTGGTATTAATACTAATCGAATCGGCAACTTGTTGATTATCGCTCGCTGGGTCTACCCAATTTTTTCCTCTTTGCGATTCATTTTTACTTGGTAAATTAAGTACACGCTCAGAGGAGATTAATTGAATATTCTCAATGTCTTTTTTATCAACAGAGGCTAATTCAGGCATCACTCCAATCGTTAGGATGTCTTTATTTTCTAATGTTTCTTTGTTCCAATTATCGGTAACCGTAACGTTTAGGACTGGGTAGCCTGAGTTTGAACCAAATACGCCCATCATATTCACAAACGTTTGAATTTCTTCATTTGATGGCTTTTGAGGAACAACAACAACGGTATCTGACAAGTCTGCCATTCTTGTAAATGGGTAGCCTGAGTTCGCAAACGCACGCATATTTGGCATTTCGATATAATGTGAAAAGCCAGAGAAATCAATGGTAGAGTCCTCACCAATAACCGCATAATTTTTACTTGGTTGCATGGTTTGGCACTGGTCTTTCCCACCCACAGATGATGCAAAACCAAACTCAAACTTCACTTCATTCTTACTGCCGACTTGAAAAGCTGGGATGCGAACTACGTCACCAGCGCCTAATAAGTCATCATCTAACAGAGGTAATCGTAAGCGCGTATTGTTAGTTGACTCACCTGATGTATTTAAGTTAAACGCTTTTACGAATTGATTGTTCACGCTTAAACTCATGCGAGAACCAGAGTTATCCATCAATGGCGGGGTGTAACGATAATTCAAATCAAATGGAATACCACGACTTTGCCAAGTAAATAAATCTGGCGGTAAACGGAAGTGTACTGAAATAGGCGGAGGAGTCTGCCCCTCTACCTGCAATGACGCGCCTTCTGTCAGTAAATCAGAGAGTGCTACAGCTCTATCTGTATCTATCCAGTTAGGAGCATCATAAGGTTTACGTGGTACAAGTTGCTCTGCCTTGTTGATTTTTGCTGATGGTCCAGTAAATAAATTTTTTCCTAGGGCGAGACCTTTGGCTGCAGTCACTAAATCTTTAGTATCACGGCCAATAACAAGCAATAATTTGACATAAGGATCCGTTGGATGAGAAATCATTTGAATTCTAGGACCATCAACATCCGGAAAGTTCCTTAAAAAATCAGGCTTGCTGTCATTAGTAATAAAAACAATTGCATTACGAGTTGGTAATGCATTATCAATCATTGGAAAATCTGAACCTCGCCATTCAGATAGTGAACCAAAGTATGATGATGCTATACCTGCGGCTTTGATTTCATTGATATCAAGTTTGTCACCAAACACCATAGGTAGCGTTAAATCACCCATGTCTCTTGAATCAAAAAATGGCGCGGGTAATAAACTTAAATCGTTATTTATTTTTGTTTTTTGAGTTGATAAAGAGATAGTACTCTTTGAACTAATTTCAGCCCAAATACTGCTGTCATTTGGATTACTGCATGACATTGAAGCATTTCCGACTAACTCGAATTTAAGTTGGTTATAATCGGTAAATAAACGAGGGTCTAAATTCAAATCTACAGAAGAAGACTTACCTTGCATCCCATTATCAATCGCAACAACACCCGCAAGCTCATTATTGAAGTACACTTTAATATGGGAAACCAAAGAGAGTAATGCTGGTGATGGAATTAACTCAAAATGCAGTGATGCTTGTGAAACCACTTCATCTAAACGAGAGCCAAAGCCAACATAAGCCGTACTTTCACTGCCTTGTAATTGAATCGAATGGCCATAACCAAGGTCACTAAAACTGAATGTCTTTTTAGTTACAATAGGGGACACGCGCGAAGTGACCATTTCTCCACTGATCACTTGTGTTGAGTTATTACTTTCATTAGCCATAAGCGGCGTTACCGCACTCGCCGTAAAACTGATCAAGCCTATCGCCACCGCTATGGCATTTATTTTAGTTTTCATCCACATAACTTCGCACTCTGAAGGTTAACTTTTATAGGTTTAAACGTGAGCACAAACTCACTTATTATTGTTATAAATTGCGCAATCATTTTGACCCATTTAGGGCTATAAGTGATTGTATTTCTGTAGCCTCTTGCTCCGATCTTAAATACGCTAAGCATGCTCATTAAAGGCTTGTCGCTCTGATAACTGTTTTGCCATTTTGTCCATACGTCAGCACGGGCAAACGTACATTGCACGTAATCAATATTTTGTTGTTTCGTCAGTGGCTCAAGTTGTAACCCTAACGCTTTTCCTCGGCTATAAGTCACTTTTGCAGGGAAGACAAAGTGATGTTCACCGCGCTGCAAAATAATGTCTAAAGAGTGTCCATAAAACAGCTCAACCGAGGTTGGTAGTTCAACTCTCAACCCACCCAATGAAAAATCTTTAATGTCGCATCGTATTTTGTGCCCTGATGGCAAATGAATCGACATTGGAATATTAACAACCACTCGGTGATCTTTTCGCACTTGCTTTGACTCTTCTGCAACGGCAACCGCACCACCAAGAATAAGAAGGTTATAAAAAACCCAAAGTAAGTTAACAACCACACTACCAAGTTCGTCATCAGGGCCCCAACCTAAGCGATACAGACCAAAGCCAATGCCCAAAACATTTAAAATCACCAATAACCAATAGGGTTTAGAGATCGTCCAATCGTAATGCGTATCTTCAATCAAGCCGCCTTTTGCTGTGACATTAAACGTTCCTTTATGAGGTGCAAATAAAGCAACAGTTGTAGGCCTTGCGATATACCAAGACAATACCGTTTCATACACTTCCCCCCAAAATGAATAACGATATTCTCCCTGCATACGAGAGTTAGTGATGCTGGCATGTACCATATGCGGCAATACATATAAAATAATCGCTAATGCAGGTGCATAAATAATATACGTATGCATAAGTAAGAACACTAATGGTGCTAGCAAAAAGATAATGCGTGGAATACCTGATAAAAAATGCAACATGGCATTGGCATAACACAAGCGTTGTTGCCACTTTAGCCCTTTACCTAATAATGGATTATCAACACGAAATATTTGTGCCATGCCTCGCGCCCAACGAATACGTTGCCCAATATGAGCAGACAGAGTCTCTGTAGCCAAACCTGCTGACAATGGCTTTCTTAAATACGCTGAGCGATAACCCAAACGATGCATGCGCAATGAGGTATGAGCATCTTCTGTTACTGTCTCAACGGCTATTCCTCCCACCTCTTCTAACGGCTCACGACGCAAAACAGCACATGAACCACAGAAAAAAGAAGCATCCCATAAGTCATTACCATCTTGAATTAAGCCATAAAATAAGCTGCCTTCATTCGGAACATCCCCAAAATTAGATAAGTTTCTTTCAAATGGATCAGGTGAGAAAAAGTGGTGTGGGGTTTGAATTAATCCCAACTTTTCATCATTTAAAAACCACCCCATTGTCATTTGGAAAAAAGCACGGGTCGGAATATGGTCGCAATCAAAAATGGCAACGTATTCACTGGACGTCTGTTTTAAAGCGTAGTTAATATTACCGGCTTTTGCATGTTCATTAGTTGGACGACGGATATACCCCACGCCAATCTCTTCTGCAAACGCTTTAAATGAATCTCTTTTACCATCATCTAAGATATAAATATTCAACTTTTCTTTTGGCCAATCAATGCCTAACGCAGAATACACCGTCGCTCTTACAACATCTAAGTCTTCATTATAGGTAGGGATCATCATATCAATCGTAGGCCACGTTGATTGATCATCAGGTAAAGAAACGGGTTGTCTATTTAACGGCCAGATATTTTGAAAATACCCTAATATAAGTACGATCCACGCATAGGTTTCAGCCATTAGCAAAACACAGCCAAGAAACAGAGCAAGAGGATCATCCCAATTTAAAGAAGAAGTGTAGCGCCACCAAATATAACGACAAGACACCGTTACTGATAAAGTGATTAATAAAATAGTTGGGAACCGTCCAGGCATACGTCTGAACATCATACCCAGTGACCATAATGCCACAATAAAGAACGCTTGAGCTGTTAAACTAAATGGAATGGTAAAACACAGTACCGCGAGGAGAAAAACAACAGTACCGATAGCTATATTGAGAAAGCGGCTCGGTAATGAAGACGCTTTCTTGTTCTTTTGTTTCGAATCAATTGCGTAATGACTTGAACACCCTTCTAACCATACAACAATTGAAGTTAATCCTTTTAATGGAAAATAAAATAAGCGACCAATTTGCTTCCACACTATGTTGATAATTTGGCGAAGAGAAAACCCCTCAGTGAGCCTTCTTGGTTGCACAATAAAGAGGATCCATAATGTTTGGATCAACATTCTGAAAGGGTCAAAAAACTTAAAGCGTGAGAAATCAATTTGTGGGTACCAATAATGAGGTAACTTCCAACTATCAATCCCTGCTATCTTTGATTTGAAAAAACAAAAACAGACAACAAACCACACAGAAAGGATCAACTGACTGATATAAGAAGGTGATTTATCTTGCGTATAAAAATGCAATTGCTTACGAAATTGAACCATAAGCCTAGGTTGAAAAAATAGCGATAACCAACCAAACATAGTGCTATATGCCTTCCATCGTTTTTGCAGAAAAGTGGGCTAAAAGCCAAAATGCAAGTTCATTCAGTCCTTTAGAAAACTGGCTGTGTGGTGCATATTTAATGACGTTACTTAATTGCGAGCAAGCATCTGGCACTGAGGTGTCATGGTGTAATAGCATAGGTAAGCACTGCTCTGCTAACTCTTGTTTAAATACCAACGAAAGATCTACACTATTTTCACTAAGAGGTTGGTACCGATTAATGAGAAAATAAGGATGGTGGCGCTGGTTAAAGCATTGAAAAGAAGCATTTTGTTGAGAGTAGGTGTAATTTTGAATATCTGCGTTAATCACACATAAAACCATATCTGCACTATCAAGTAATGCTGTATGGCTATCATCAAGCTCATTAATACTCGGCAACAACATCAATTGCCATTCATTCACAACTTCAGGCTGAGTTGGAAATACATTCAGTAAGCCATGAGGTAAAGAAGCCACCTCTTGTTTAATCGTTTTAAGCTCATCGACCGTTAATAGTCCATAAGGCACAAAGGATAAATTACTATTACTTACATAAGCAGCTTTTTTCCATGACTCATCGGATAGTACGCGTTTAGACCAACCATCTTTAATTGAAAAATCTAGAGCAAAATGCAAACTCATAAGATTTTCAGAGCGAAAATCAATAACATGAACACTTTCTTCAAGTTGCGTTAATGCTTGAATTAAATTTGCAGCGATAGTTGTTGAACCAACACCACCACGTAACCCCGTTATAATTATTCTTTTCATAATTCAGGTTCTTTTTTACCAACAAAGTGTTCACAACTCGGCTCTAACACATTACTTTCATTTATTTTACTTTTAGATAATAGGTCTAATGCATTCCATGATTTTTTTATTTTATTATAACGTTCAACTTCGCTTAACTCGTTGTATGAACGTTCTTTTGTATCAAAAGCAGAAAACAAAACCGTTATATCTTGACTAATTTTCCTAGCCATAAAGTAGTAACCTTAATGAGTGATGTAATAGATTTTATGTAATGGGACATTCTATTACACATTTGTACTAATATAATACTCAGCGCATGTATCATAAGTGAGACTGAGGTTGATATACATATATAATCATTTATATATCAAATGCACATTCAGAAAAAACATATAAACTAGCTTAAGAAATAAAAAATAATACCATTACAAAACAGACTCAACAAGATTACAAATAAGCAACATGAACACCTCTAAAATAATTAATACCGCTGAGTGATACGCATGATAAAAAATTCATATCCACTTGAAAATACAAGTAAAAAATTAAAATCCAGTGTTTATATAACGACATTCAGCACTAAAACACCGATCGTGAATCACGTATCTGAATTAGTAAAAAGTGAGACTATAAATACATTTATATGCTCAACAACACTAAATACATTCACCAAATCATTAAGTGACTCAAATACATTCTCATTAAAAAAGAGTTTACATTCATATTGTCCAAACATATATTTCAATAACCATGATGCATGTAATTCACTTAAGCATTTATATAACGATATAAATAAAACTCAAATAAAAAATAACTCATCAATAATTTTAGTTATTTCAGACAATATATTCACCTCAAAAAAAGTTAAAAGTGAAATAGCATTCTTTGAAAAAATTCAAACTCTAGCTATTGAGAAATCACTTACTATAAATGTATTAATCTATGGCAGAGATATACATTTAATAAAAAAAATGATCAGCCAACATCCTAACTTATGCGTTGGTTATTCAAGCCTACAAAGCATAGATAAAAAAACCTTTTTATATCATGTTTATTATTGGGGATTGAATACTGGCATGCGAGGAGATAGTGAAACCTATCTTACTCTTAATGATGATCAATCACTCACACCACAATCAAAAATGGGTAATGCTCAAACCGCTTCTCCTCTGAATATCGATGATGAAAGTACAATCTATATCTCACATACAGCGATTGAAAAAAATCAAAAAACATCAGATGCCATGATCTGTTCATCAAATAATGACAGTTTAGAAAAAAGCCTAACAACAATATCCCGAGCAACAATAGTATTAAGCTGTTCAACGAAAAATGAAGTGCGACTATTAGGGATCAGTATATATAAGTTACGAAAAACTTTTGGGCACCATATTAAAATTATAATTAGAGAAATGCAGCCCTGTTTACGTTATTCTGATGAAATGTACTTGCTACAATCAGGTATCAATTTGATCATTCATTTCGGAACTCGATTCTCAAGCATGCTTAGTTCGATAGAGATCTTACGTGGCCAAATACTTACCCGAGCCCTCCCTAGTAGCACAGAAGAATTACTTAACTTTCACTCACAGACAGAGAAAATAAAAGGTTATACGACCAATGACCGCTTTATTGATTACACCAGTGAATCCTTAGTGCATCTAGATATATCCCAAACTGAGTTTGCCCTAATAAAATTAGAACTTCTCCCTAACATTAGTCCTGAAGCTTATCTTAATATGTGCCAAATCCAAAGGGAGGGGGATGTGATGACTGTGTGTACAAGTGCTATTTATCTATTCTTACAAGGCGTTCGCATGACCGATCTTCCTGTAGCATTGCGCAATATTTTTACGCTACCAATTAGGGATATTTTTTCTAGTCAAACCAGCTTTACAACAGTAGGAAGTATAGAGCGTGAACTGCCAAATATTACACAACATGCTGTAATTATTGAGAATAAATCAGCTCCAGAAGAAGGTCTTACTCGCTCTTCTGAGGATTATTCTGCTCCTGTTATTCTCGCAAAACATAAACCATTGGATTTTTAACATTATGAATATTGAAGATTTTATACTTACCGTCTTATTCAGTGGGTTTTCAGGGATAATTATTGGTTACTTTTTACGAGATATTTCCACCGTGGTAGTGCGCCTTTATAACACCTATGTCCGTAAACCAAAATACTTAGTTAAATACAGTTTTGAAGATAATGGGAATGCAGATAAATGAAGACAAACACACTACAACAACCTCTGTATGGGCTTGGTTGGTGGAATATTTATTTCATCATTAAGATTGGCCTATTTACTCAGGATATTATTCGTTTTCATCCACTTGAGAACTTTGCCTTTGTTGCTTTTTTATTGCTGCCATTAAAACCAAGGGCCCTCAAAATCATACGACAATGTATTGCTGTACCTATTGGATTATGGCTAATGCATTTCGATTCTTTTTTGCCGCCTCTAAATCGTTTATGGGGCCAGATAGGACAGTTATTACAATTTAACCTTAGCTACCTTATTGAGCTTGCTGGTCGCTTTATTTCTCCACAAGCATTTCTTGCTTTATTTGTGTTAATTTTTGCTTATTACTTTTTAAACCAAGTGTTCCGTATTTCTGTTTTCGTTATACTTGCTCTGGTTTACATCAGCCTGCCTCAAAGCATATTTAACTCTCAAGCAAAAGAAACGGTTATTGCTCAACAACCAACTATCACCCAAACGACAACGCCTTCACAGCAATCTATTGATGAAAGCGGCCCTGTTAACGATGCGGTACTTAACCAAGCAAAAGAGTTATTCTTTAAAAATGAAGCACAACGAAGAGTTACCTTTCCAAGCGTTGCGCCATCAACTAAATTTGACCTTCTGTTTTTAAGTATTTGTTCTGTCGCATGGGATGACATTGAAATTGCAGGCTTAGAAAATCATCCTCTGTTTAAAGAATTTGATGTTATGTTCGATAACTTCAGTGCTGCGACCTCTTATAGTGGCCCTGCGGTTATTCGATTATTAAGAGCGAGTTGCGGGCAAGAAACACACCAAGAATTATTTTCCGCACCATCATCTAAACAATGCTTCTTGTTTGATAATCTAGCTAAACTTGGTTTCCAAGAAAATCTATTATTAAATCACGACGGTAAATTTGATGACTTCCTAGGGTTACTTAAAGAAGACGGTGATTTACAAGCACCATTAATGTCTCAAGCAGGGTTAGAGCAATATCAATCCGCTTTTGATGGCTCACCCATTTATCGAGATAAAGAAGTGCTTACTCGCTGGCTAGGAAATAGAGAAAATGCACAAGACAGCTCTGTTGTCGCTCTTTATAATACGATTTCATTACACGATGGAAATCGCATTATTAGAGCCAGTGGTAAAGTAGGTTTAGTCAGTTATAAGCTTAGATTAAAGAATCTATTGGATGATTTATATGATTTCTTCCAGACGCTTAAAGCCTCAAAACGTAATGTTGTTGTCATGCTTGTTCCTGAACATGGCGCAGGTATGCGTGGTGATAAAATGCAAATTGCGGGTATGCGTGAAATCCCATCATCTACGATAGTACATACTCCTGTTGGTATGAAGATCTTTGGTGAAAATATCACTCGTACAGGAGATACGGTTCATATTAATGCAGAATCAAGTTACTTAGCCGTCTCAGCATTAGTTAGTCGAATTTTAGCGCAAGATATTTACAGCCAAAAAACGTTTGATCCTAAAGCCCTAACTCAGGGATTACCAAAAACTAAAATGGTTGCCCAAAATTCAGGGACAACAGTAATGGAATATAACAACAAACCCTATGTTTCTCTTGATGGTTCAACATGGTCTGAATACCCAAAAAAATAATGCGTTATAAAAAAGCCCACGCCCTATATTTAGTATAGGATGTGGGCTTTTTTTATGAAAACAGTATTGGTTAACTACACCAACAACGCACTGTTCACTTTAATAATCAGTTTCTTCACTGCTGCTGGCTTATCATCAACCGCAACTAATGGACGATGTGGTTGCTTAGGATTAAAAATAATAAACTCACCAGCCGTTAATGTGACAAATTGCTCATCTTTCACATCGTTACTAAAAGCAATGTCTTTCTCTGCAAGATAGTCATCTTCAATCGACAGTAACGGATAGTCACTGTATCCAAAAGTTTCTGTACCTTCTAATATCAATTGTACATCAAGGTATTTATGATGAATTTCTGAACGACGATGTTCTTTCAATTCCGTTTTATCATTCACAATAAAATAGACTGACTCATCATAAGATAATGGGTAATTCCCAACCTCTGTATTATTGGCTGTTTGCTCTTTTACTTTTTGAATAATCTCAATGATAACAGGGTGTAATGTTGCCCCTTGAATATCGTCATTCCATTTACCTTTAAACAAGATAGCCTCTCAATGATATCAATTATGAAGCTGAAAATAGTAGCATGAGATATTGATATCAGTAAGATATAATGCTGTTTAAACGTGACTTTTAATGAGGCTTCATGGCTAAACCAAACGCAACTTATCTCGTGCGAGTGCACAGTGCGAAAATGCTAATAGACCATGCGATGAAATATTATGCTCTAACCTATGCCGATTTTGATATGCCGCCTCATCTATTTGATTATCAATTAAAATTGATGCCATTAAGTGATCTCGAAGCTCTACTCTGTAAAATTGAATTATTAACTCAAGATCCAGCTTACACAGCAAAACTAACACAATCAGACAGTTTGAAGCAGTTTGGTCCTTTTGTGCAGTTACTAGCAAGCTCGACCAATTTGGGGATGGCAATCAAGCGTATGAACACCATACATAATGCGCTTCAGTCTGGGGTGCAGGTCAATATGCTACTTAGCGGCTCGATTGCAAAATGGCGAATTTTAACGCCAACAATGCTACCTCAAGCTCGTATCCATGAGAGTATTTTAGCAGCGGGATCGTTTGTTCGATTATTAAAACTATTTCATGGCGACGACTATCAACCTGTTGTCATTCACTTATCAGGTAACATGATTGGTAAAACAGGAGAAATCGAGGCTATATTTAACTGCCCTATCGTATGGAACAGCCCTAATACCCAAGTCTGGTTTCCTGCTAAAGACATCACTTGCCCTCGTCGCTTTGAGCTACCAACACCACAAGTGAAAGCATTTACCGTAGAGCAAGCGATGAGTTATATGCTTATTCCACAGCCTCAAGATACGTTAAAAGTGGTATTTGAACTCACTAAATATGCCTTGTTTTTTGGTTATCCTACGCTTGAGTTTGTCGCTCAAAAAATGGGAATGAAGCCACTTACTCTTCAACGTCGCTTACAAGATCAAAGTATTGCTTTTACCGATATAGTTCATCACAGCATTTGTGATGAGGCTACCGCATTAATGGGAAGTGAGTTATCCATACAAGAAATTGCACACCGAGTTGGCTATAAAACTACGGCTTCATTTTCTGTTGCGTTTAAACGTATGTACGGTGTAACTCCTGTTCAATACAGAAAGACACTGCTTTAACAACCCAATAAAAAGATTCAAATACATCAATTTAAATCACGGTTTGATATATAAAAATACATTTAATCGACATATTACTCCGCTACCCTTCATGCTTACTGCTCATTATTATTTAAGGTAAATCATTTATGAGTTTAGTCAGCATGCCCTTCGTTGGATCAGGTCAGGATCTTGGGCTGCATATTGCTGCGAGCGTCGTCATGATAGGAAGTATTATCGCCCTCGCGTATGGTTTCTGGAAACTTCATGAACTACCAATCAACAAAGCACACAGTAAACAACACCAACAAATAGGGTTAATTACCGCCCTCACTTGGATAGGGTTTGTTTGGCATTGGGTCTGGGTTTTAGCCGTGATTTGTGCTTTTGTTGATGCAGAAAAAGCATTGATAAAAATTCGAGATATTTGGCATCAACCGACTTCACCATTACAGACACAAGAGCAAACACCAATAACAGAAATTGCGACTACACAATCAACTCAAGAGGAGAATCACAATGCTTGAGGGATTAGCGGTATGGGCTCTATTTATCTATCTACTTAGAATGGTAGGCATGCCTTGGAATAAGTTTACCCAAGGTTTTGCTTATATTGGTGGCGGATCTTGGCTGTTATTTGTCTGGGCTGGGTTATTAAATTTCACGCCTATGGATCTTTCTGGTGGCTCGGTGGTGCAATCGCCACATATTCAACTTCGCCCTGCGAGTACGCAAATTAAAGGCGTCGTAACCAAGATTTATGTTGAACCAAACCAAGAAGTGACTAAAGGCCAACTGGTTTATGAAATTGATGATGAGATTTACCAAATTGCGCTAAACAAAGCGATAGTCTCACAAGAAGCGAGCGCTGTTGGGCTTGAAGTTGCAAATCAAAACGTGAAACTGGCACGCCAAGCTATTACTGCTTCAGAAAGTGATATTGTGGTTAGCCAAAAACAAATTGAAGCAAAGAACCAAGATCTAAAATATAAGAAACTCACACTACAACGTTATGTTGAACAAAACCGTAAAGTAAAAAATACCATTACTCAAAGTGCATTAGATGAACAAGGAACACTTGTATCTATTGGGGAAATTGATGTTGCCAGTGCTGTTGCTCAATTAGATAAAGCCAAACTGGCTAATGAAAAAGCATTGTTAGATCTAGATAATGCAAAATTAGGTGTAAAAGCCAAAGAAAGTGAGCTAGCGAGTGCAAAAGAAAGCGTTGCTCAAGCACAATGGAACTTAGACAACACCAAAGTCTATGCCCCTGCTGATGGCTACGTGACAAACTTTATTCTGCGTGAAGGTCAATATATTGGTGCGGTTCCACGTATGCAGATGTATACCAATGAGAAGTACGTATTAATGCGCGTTAATCACCAAGCAATACGTAATGTGACGGTTGGTCGCCCTGCTGAGTTTTCTAGCGCAGTTTATCCTGGAAAAGTCTTTGTAGCAGAGGTTGAAGGCATTGTTGAAGCAACAGGGGAAGCACAAGGTAATTTACTAGGCCGAGAAACGAATGTTCGCCAAACGACAGGATTAAACGTTAATAATAAGCACCACTTTGTGCGTTTAAAACTCGAAGAGGGCGAAGGCTATGATATTCCTGTTGGCTCGGTTGGTTTGGCATGGATATCTGGCGAAAAACCAATTGGCTTTATGGCTTTCTTAGATGTAATTCGTGGCATTATCATTCGTATGAAATCACAAATTTACTTCTTCTATTCATTGTAACAATTTAGATGTTTTGGCCCTATAGTTCACTCTCTCGAACTATGGGGCTTTTTATATTTCTACTTTTTGTCGTCGCTAACTAATCCGAAACTCGCTGTAATTAATTCAATGTTTCTTTAATTTCATCAGAGCTAAAACCATGGGAATACAGATACGCATAGGCTTTGCTTTTGTCTTTTGAATTGCTTAAATCAAAGCGTTTTTTGTCTAATCGTAATTGGCAGTTCTCATAAAAATCGATTGAACCATCCATCTCTAATTTTTCAATTTCTTCATCAAAAGTAGAAATATCGATCAGTTTTTGTTTTAGCTCCCGCTTGATAACAGACTTACCTTTTAGTTTACGGGCAAGCTTCTCAATTTCTTTAACGAGATCCGCTTTATCGGCTTTGATTTGCATTTTAGAAGGTAGTGTAGAAGCAATAGAGTGAGACTTAATGGCTTCACGAATATCGGACGATTTAAAGCCATATTTAGTCAAGGTTGTATAAAGTTTATCGCTAGATAATCCCTCAAAATTTATTTGTTCTAATCGACGATTTAATAAACTAAATTCACAGATCTCATCACGGTGGGTAATATATTCGATCGCTTCACTGATCACTGTGGCGCTAATCCCCTTCTCTTTTAACTTCGTAATTATAAATTGACTGCCTTTTTCTGCACTAAATGCTCTTTCTACAAAGTTGATTGCAAAATCTTTGTCTGGTTTTAAATAACCACGTTCAATTAAGTCATTTAGAACCGTATCAATCCACTCTTGGTTATCTGTCTTCGCAACTAGTTTCTTTCTTAACTCATCAATAGTTCTGTCTTTGGCTTCAAGATGATAAAAAGCACTGCCATAGACATTATCAATGGTTTTTGCGGGCTTTACTGGGCGTTGGCTGAACATGATAACCTCTGATTTTATTGTTCTAACAAAAGCTGAATCTAACGTATCTCAGTCTAAGACGCAAAACTAATTCGAATGCTGTATTTATATTAACCTGAAGTATAAGAGATCAAGTCAGGGAAAACACAAATGAACCTCATCCATTTCTTTCCTTATGGAACTTATCATGATATTTCTACTCAATAGTACCAAGCAATTCAATAATGTAAGGCGCAGAATGACTTCTCTTGTCCATGTAAGAAATGTCTCAAAACACTATTCAGACTCAAATAAAAACCAACAAGCATTAAGTGATATCAGTTTTGATTTAAAAGCAGGACAAGTTCTCGGCTTACTCGGTCATAATGGCGCGGGCAAATCGACATTGATAAATGCTCTGTTGGGCACTCATCGTTATGAGGGTGAGATCAGAGTGAATGGTCTGCATCCTATCGATCAACACGCCGAATTAATGCAGTATTTAGCCTACATTTCTGATGTAAATGTGTTACCTGAATGGATGAGTGTAAAACAACTTTTAAAATATACCTCAGGAGTCCACCCTAGCTTTGATATTAATAAAGCGACTTCTGTATTAAGTAACACCAATATCAAATTAAATAGTAAAATAAGCTCGCTATCAAAAGGCATGAAGGTACAAGTTCATTTAGCTATAGTAATTGCAACCGATACTAAAGTTCTGATCTTAGATGAGCCTACCTTAGGATTAGATTTATTATATCGCGACACCTTTTATCAGCACTTAACAACTTGGTTTAATGCAGGAGAGCGCTGTTTAATTATTGCGAGTCATGAAGTGGCTGAAATTGAGCATCTATTAACAGATGTATTGATCTTAAAACAAGGTAAATGCGTGAAGAAAGAGACCATGGATAATATTCCTCAAGGTACATTAGCTGAACTCTTTATTGCCCTTCAAAAGGAATCTATTTAATGCGCACATCATTATATATGTTTGAAAAAGAGCTTGTTGAACACAAAACGATTACTCGTGTCCCTCTGTTTATTCTTCTTTGCGGTGCAGTACTTTTCATTAGTTTAATGATGAACACTAACCTACAAGATAATGTATTTATTTCAGTCGAGACTCAGGGTGACTTCAGCCCGTTTAGCTCTGAGTTTTCAAACGACCTACAACTCGCATTAAGCTTTATCGTTGGTATTTTATCATTAGCTCTCACAACGACTTACCTTTCAAAAACATTACGTAAAGAGCGTAATGAAGGCAGCTCTGCATTTTGGCGCAGCATGCCAATCTCTAGCCAATATACGCACGCGATAAAACTGGCTTTTGGTTTAATTGTAATACCATTGATTTTTTCTGCATTAGTACTTATCGCCAATCTATTCTTTTGGGTAATTAGCTTATCAAGCGACACTCTATTAGTGATGCTTCATGAACACACCTCATTTATATCAGTGATTACCCATTGGCTGCAGTTTATGGGAAGAATGCTACTGGTTAGCGTGGTGATGTTACCTATTGCAGGATTAGTTTTAGCTGTATCTCAAGTCAGTAATTCACCTTTAATCATCTTACTATTAGGCGGTTATGCATTGAAACTGCTGTCAACTTGGGTGCTAAACTGGGATGGTATTGCCGTATTTCTCACTCATATGTATAAGATCCCAACAACGATCTTGCTCTCTTCAGAGCCTTTCATGAGTTTTTCACAAGCAGGGATTGGGTTCTTAAGCTTATATAGTTTACTTGGCGCTATTTCATTGTTCATTAGTATTTCATTGTATCGAACTACTGAGATCTCTTGGCAGTCATTAAACCCACGTTGGTTGTTTAATAAGTAAATAAAAAGGGAGAGATACATAAAGTAGACCTCTCCCTTATTCTTGTTAGCTACTACTTACCTTTAACTACTGTGTTGAAGTCTTGAAGTGGCATTGGTTTAAAGTACAAGAAACCTTGATGTGATGAGATCTGTAACTCATTCAATATCTGTTGTTGATTCTTGTTCTCTACTCCTTCAGCAACCAACTTAATATCCAGATTATTTGCCAATAAGATAATATTTTCCAGTATCTTAAGTGACAGTGAATTGATTTCAATATCATCAATGAATGACTTATCAATCTTAACAAAATCAAATTGATAATAGTTTAAATACTGTAAAGATGAGTACCCTGTACCATAGTCATCCAAAGCAAACATAACACCTATATCTCTAAATTTTTGCATATAAGAAATAATTTTCGTTCTGTTTTCAAACTCTGTTGATTCAGTAAACTCCAGCACCAGTGTGCATTTTTTAGCCAACTGACAGCATAATGAGTATATCTCTTCATTATACAAACACATCTCTGTTAGATTAACACTGATCCTTAACCCGTGATAACCGCTTGTCCCTTTATACTCATTCAGTTGGGTTAGAATCGATTTTGTCATGGATCCCATTAAACCGTATTTTTCAATTTTTGGGATAAAATCCAACGGTGAGATCACTTTTCCAGTAGATGTAATCCAACGCGCTAAGACTTCGCCACCCACAATCTCTTCTTTTTCGTTAACCACTGGCTGTACAAATGGCTTAATCTGGTGTCTCTTTATGACTTTTTTCAATTTATAGTAGTCATAATTAAAGATGGAACTTTTTATCGAAAGCACTTTTGCCAGTAATAGAGCAAATAATACCATCGCAATAAAGAAACGATTATCAATCAAGTAATGCTTTATCGACACTGCAACATTATAATTAAGCAGAATGATGAAATCATATTGATTTGACTCATAAGTATCATCCCCATTGACAGAGTGCTCTCCAAATTGATTATCACTTGATAAGGTATACTCTTCATTCGACAGTAATACATTACCAACTCGACTTTCTTTGAGATCTTCTGCTACCCCTTTCATAAAGAATTGGATACCATTCTCACCATCATATTGATGATAATAAGAAATAGCAGGGAGTCCAGTTAATACATTTTTCTCTTTAATATGAATTTCTTTTTGTGGTACTTCTTTTTTTGAAATATTCAAACCAACTAAAGAGCTACAATAATACCTTCCATCTCTAATAATAGAGATACTATTAATTGCAGGGTTTAAGGCTGTCACTTTTTGTAGAGATAAAATCATCTCATTGCAATTTTTACTTTTTAAATGTTCTAACTCTACTGCAATCTCTTTTGCTTTAGAAAACTTTGATTCAATTTGAACAATTGTATGCTCTACATTTGACTCTACAAATTTCTCATAATCAGCAAAAACAACATATTTAGACACAACAAATACAACAAATACACCAATAATATATTTATTAAAGATATCTTTCATTTACTTTACATCTTCCATTAAAATCGCTCTGTTTCTTCCAGAGTTTTTTGCTTGATACAAAGCTTTATCAGCTAGCTTAAACGCCTTCTTAAAAGAAAAAGCGTGACCCGTTGTTGCCCCAATAGAGACAGTAACATTCATTCCTTCTATCAATTCTCGACAAATTGAATGTCGAATGTCTTCAATACGATTGAGTAATCCATTATGTGATATATGATTCAATACAATCACGAACTCCTCTCCCCCCCATCGTATTGCGACATCATTCTGTCTTACATTTTTCTGTAATCGCTTACAGACTTCTTTGATAACCAAGTCCCCTTTTAAATGCCCATGCTCATCATTAATGTTTTTAAAATGATCGATATCGACAATGATGACCGATTTCCCCGACGTTCTATTTAATTTATTTTCATGGTAGTCACGACGATACAACCCCGTCATTTGATCAATCGCATAGTGATTGAAAAAATGTGATAACAAACTCTCAATGGAAAATACTATGACAATCATCATAAATGAAAATATAAGGCTGATGCATAAAATAAGTACCATATTAATAGATATCGTTAACTGGTTATCTATTGGTGCACAAGGTATCGTTATGCTTTCCTTTTGTATAAATAAACCGCCACTCTTACGATAAGATAAAAACGTCTTTCTTTTATTATTAAAGTCATTCAACCAATGAGTAAAAACATCATCTTTTAAATCAATTAAAACCATTGCCTCTAATGATTTATTAACATACATCGGATAAAAAATAGTTCTTATCTTTTGTAAAGAATATTTCTCAACATAAGGCTCTGTAAATTTCAAATCACATTGTGAAAATGCTTGATAACGTTCAAGCATTTTCTCATTTTCTAATATTCTATTTATCCAATTCTCATCAAATTTATATTTTGAGTTTAAATCAATATGAACATCCCCTAATGGTTTTACATGAGCATTATTTACGTTAGTGGCTGATTTTTGTAATAATGTTATTCCCCAATACCCCTCACCAACATTCAGTTTGATCTCTTCCTCTAAAAGGTTAATGCCTGAAGACAGTTGCTTGATTTTTCCTGTTTCATTTACCATAACAGAGACACCATTAAGCATATGAACACCTTGCTCCATCTCAACCGATAAAGTATTAAGATAAAAAGGTGTTGCCTTCCTAATGGTGTCATATAGCTTGGTTATCTTTTGGTGTGTCTCCATATTGAATGTGTTTGCTTCTAGACGGTTATATTGAAACAAACCATATGTAGATAATGAAAATAGAAAAAAGAACAATTTCCAATTCATATTCTTAGGCATATATTTACTATGTTTCATACTGACCTTGCTCAATCGTCACTCGATTTCGTCCTGCGTTTTTAGATTGATAAAGTGCCATATCTGCCCTCTCTATGGCCTCAACCATCAGTTCTGAATCTTTTTTCTCAACACCACCAATGGATATGGTAATCAGCATATTTTCAATCAATTCACTCTCTATGCATTGACGTAACTTTTCGGCTTTATTAAAAAAATCTTTCATGTGCATATAAGGGAAAATAATCATAAACTCTTCACCTCCCCATCGAATGGCAATATCATTCGCGCGGATATGGGCACGAATACGCTCTGAAACCTGTTTAATCACACAGTCACCAACATCATGTCCGTAGGTATCGTTCACTTGTTTAAAATGGTCAATGTCAATCATAAGAACATATGCACTGTCTAATTGTTCTAGTTTACTTTCATAATAATCTCGACGATATAATTTCGTCATTACATCATAACGCAATTTATTTTTTATTCTTGAAAAACAGATGTATAAAAAATAAACAGCAAAATTAATGATTGTTGATAAATATAAAGAAGAAATAAACATATTACTGATATCGATGCTTACCGGATAAATAGCATTATTTGATGAATACGGTAATACAATATCAAATGTGAAAATATCTAACCCTTTTCCACCTTTAATAAACAACCATTCCTTATTATTAAAATTACTGATTAAACCATTAATCCAGCCTTCCTTGACGTCTACAATAATAACAGACACCAATTTTCGGTCTAAATATATTGGGTAGATAATGGAGTGTATCAATTTATTCGTCCACTCTTCTTTATATACTTCTGTGACTTTTATATCATCAGAATGGAAACCTTTATAGTTCTCGGCTAAGTTTTCCAACTCAATAATACGATCTAACATCAAACTGTCATGTAATGATTTATCATTAAATTTAATGTAGTTTTTTCTTAATGGTTTAAAATAAGAGTTGCCTGTATCTTCATCATTCAGTTTTTCAATAACCGCAACAGTCCAGATATACTTTTTATCTATGACTGTTTCTAAGCTTTGACGAAGTAGAGCAATGGCAGGAGAAAGAACTTTTACCGTTCCTTTTTTATTTACAATAATACCAACATCATCGATTTCATGAACACCTCCATCTAACTGGATTTCATTGGCATTAATATAATAACCATGAAATCGCTTCGTAAGATCAACCACTTCTTGATATTTTATCTTAATGTTTTTATCTAAAATCGAGATGGAAAACACATTAAAATATAATAATGATGAAAAGACGCCAATAAAAATGGCAGGAAAAAGGTGAACTTTATAGCGCTTAAAAAAATAAATATTCTTCATTAGATAACGGCATATCATTTTAAGTAATAACTAATATAGCATTAACGATGTAATGCTCCCATCAATGAAATTATCTATTCCGTTATTGGATTTCTGTATATCCTATACCCAATCGTTTTATTTATATGCGATTTACTCTTACTTTACTTGCTCTATTATTATCAATTGAAAGTACTTCAAAATTCCAATCTTGGTGCTGAACAGAGTCACCTACCGCTGGAACATTACTCGTTAGCCACATGAACATACCTGTTAGTGTTTGATAATCACCTTCTTTTTCTTCAGGTAAACTTCCTAAATTCAACGTGCCTTTCAATACAGTGGTTGGAATAGAACCATCTAAAATCCATTCTGTTTCTGATACTTGATCAGTCCATGCATTATTTGGATTTTCAGATTTAAACTCACCAGCTAATGCTTCTAGTAGATTCTTTTGCGTAACAATCCCTTGCGCGTCGCCATATTCATCGACAACCAAAGCGATTTCTTCGCCTGTTGTTTTCAATAACTCCAATAATTCACTGCCGTATTTGTTTTCCAAGATAGTTAAACAAGGCAATAAATTACGCATTAACCATTTAGTACGGTGCTCTTGATATGCCGCTTTTAGTAAAAATCGTGATGTGGTAAAACCAAGTACATTATCCATGCCACCACGTGTTACAGGATAAATAGAGTACTCTGAACGTAATAATTTGGGTAAGTTCTCATCCCAAGATTGTTCCGTATCGAAATAAACCAACTCATTTCTTGGGATCATTAAAGAAGCGACTCGTCGGTCATCTAATTGAAGAATATTACGTACCATGCTGTGCTCATTTTTTTCAATAACACCTTGCTCAGATCCCTCAGAAAGTAACGCATGAATATCATCTTCTGTAATTGAAGCTTCATCACTATTTGAGCGCCCAAGCAGACGTAAAAGCGCATCGGTTGAAATAGACAGTAAGAATACAAATGGTCGAGAAATAGAAGCCAGTAAACTGATCAACGGTGCAATTAACGTCGCTATACGTTCAGCATGAAATTGGGCAATACGTTTTGGAACTAGCTCACCCACCACGATCGAAACATAAGTGATAATCACAACAGTCGACATCGTAGAAATGGTTGATGCTAAGCTCGCAGATACTCCAAAGGACATGATAAAGTTTGAGATAGGGCCAGAGAACGCGGCTTCACCTAAAATACCATTTAAGATACCAATGCCAGTAATTCCAATTTGTACGGTAGATAGGAATTGAGTAGGCTCTTCACCTAATTTTATCGCTTTAGCGGCTGACTTACTGCCTTCTGAAGCCAGTTTTTGTAATCGACTCTTTTTTGCTGTCATGAGTGCAATCTCAGACATAGCAAACACACCATTAATCACAATTAGAAAAAGTAATATGGCAATATCCAATGTAAACCTCGAATTTAAAAGTAATAAAAATAACGTTCATACGCTATTATTTCCTACACTTATATTCCTGATTTACAATAATGTCAATAGTTATATTAACCTTATTTTAAGTAAATGTTAATGAAAAAACATATACTTACATTTAATGAAACTTATTCATCTCAAAATAAGTAACCTAGCGTAATTTTTTTTATTTTTGATCAAGCCGTTTAATAAATTTAGCAGGAGAACCACCATATAAGCAGTCTGGTGGTACATCATGATTAACCACTGAGTTTGCAGCAATTACAGAACGAGCACCAATAGTCACACCTTGATTAATAACTACACTTCCTCCTATCCATACATCATCTTCAATGACGATAGGCTTACAGAAGGTTTCCCAACGGCGGCGGCTTTTGTAGTCTAATGAATGGGAAGCCGTATAAAACTGAGCATTTGGGCCAATTAATACATGATTTCCAATGGTAATTTCAGCACCATCAAGCATGGTTACATTCATATTAATAAAGGTATCGTTACCTATTGAAATTGTCTTTCCAAATTCACAAAAGAAAGGCGCTTGAATAAAACTATTTCCAAATTCCTTAAATACATTAGGCAAAATGGCTAGCTTGTCTTCTGTTTCAACACTTTGATTAAATTTTTGGAGATGTTGTTGCGTTTGATTACGGATAGCATCGATCTCAGGATCGGCGCCATTAAATTCTCGTCCACTTCTCATTTTTTCAAATTCTGTCATCGTAATCCCCTAGAAGCACAAATCGAATAGACCAAGTAAAGTCTATTCGATTGAATTTATAAAAAAAGAGTAAACCTTCGTCTAAAAAACTTCCTATTTTAACGAAGTTTAATGACTCATTATTGATGTCGATGCTAGCGGTAGTGGCTTAATCAACTTCTGAGCTTTCAAATGTTTCCATACCATTGGTGCAATGCAGATAATCAGAGCAATATTAGAGATAGGCATCGCTAACCAAACTCCATCAATTCCAAACCATTTTGGAAGTATCAGCAAGAAAGGCAGTTGTATAATAATATTACTCATTGAGATCACCATTGCTTTTTTGCCTTCATTCACCGATAAGAAGTAAATAGTAACAAGCACAATAATCCCATCCAAGAACATAGCAAACAGGTGATAGCGGATACCAACAATCGTTTCAGCTATTAATGACTGATCGCCATTAGTAAATAAAGCAGTTGTTAATTCTGGTGAAATATTTAATATCGCAACCCATCCAACCCCTGTTATCGCCACCCATTTAAGTGCCAATTTAAAGATTTGGTACACCTTCTTATTTTCTTTTGCTCCGAAATAGTAGCTAATTGGTGGTTGAGCGCCTTCCGCAATACCCTGTGCAAGAAGGTAATACAGCATGAATAGATAACCAACAATGGCATAAGCCCCCACTGTCGTTGCTGATCCATAATGCATCATTAACGCATTATGCATTGCCACAACAAAGCTACCATATAAATACATTACTAATGCAGATGAGCCCAACGCCAACGACTGTTTTGCTTTATTAACAGAAAATACAATATCTTTAAGCGAAATTTGGATACTTGAGCGCTTAGTAAAGAAGTAACCAATACCAAAGACTGTAACAAATGACTGAGCGATTAATGTCGCCAATGCTGCACCAGAAAGACCCAATCCCATAACACCAATAAATACGTAATCTAAGACAATATTAACTAACGCACCGATCACTAATAAGAACGTCGCTACATTTGGTGATTCATCATTTCTGACTAACATAGGTAATGCTGTTGCACAGGCAGTAAAAAAACCACCAAACATTAATACATTAATGTAATCCATTGCATAAGCAAAGTTTTGTCCTTCAGCCCCCTGCGCAGACAAGATATCTTTAGCAAATAAAACAATAAAGAAGATAGCTATCGCACTTAGAATGGCTAATAGCCAAAAACCCGTAGTCAGTGCTACTTTTGTTTTTTCTAACTTATTTTCACCACGATAAATAGACATTACACTGCCTGTGCCCATGCCTATCATTACGCCTATTGCGCCTAACACACAAATAGCAGGCCATGCCATATTTATGCCCGCAAGGCCTTCAAAACCGATGTAGTGACCAACAAAGATCCCATCGATAATCTGATACAGTCCACTCACCACCATTGCTGCAATAGAAGGGATAGCATAACGCCAAAAAGTACGAGTGATGGATGAATCTGCATGAAATGTTGTCATATTTTACCTCAGTAACAACAAAGAATTTCGCGAGTATATGGCAGAAATAATGATTGAAAAAGTTAGTATCCATCCGATTTTAAGATAGTTAACAAGTTATTATTGCGGATTGCTGCTTTAGACTTATTGACACCTAAAAACTATGTTATAAGCTTATGAAATAGATAAAATTATTCTTTTGAATAAAGAAAAAAAGGGCAAATTATGGTTTCTAAATGGGCAAAACGATTTTTCCAAATGGCTGAGCTGGTCGGTTCCTGGAGTAAAGATCCATCAACTCAAGTAGGAGCTGTGATCACCAAACACAACCGTATTGTTTCTGTCGGTTTTAATGGTTATCCACATGGCGTATCAGACAGTGCTGATACAGATGAGCGTGAACTGAAATATTTAAAAACCTTACATGCCGAAGAAAATGCTATTTTATTTGCTAAACGTGATTTAGAAGACTGCGATATATGGGTAACTCATTTTCCTTGCCCTAACTGCGCAGCAAAAATCATTCAAACGGGTATTTCAAAGGTATATTGCCCAGAACAGACCGACGATTTTTTATCTCGTTGGGGAGAGAAGATCCAGATCAGTCAAGATATGTTTTCTCAAGCTGGTGTAGAGGTGACATGGTTGCCATTGGACGCACTGAAATAAACTAACGTATTAATTCTCTCTTGATTGTAGTGACAAAAATCAAGAGAGAAGGTGTTACCTCACTACGCTTTTTTATCTACTTCTTTAGGAAAGCGTTCGTAATACATTTCCATAAAGTCTTGTCGAATTAACTGCTCTAAATGTGATGCTTTTTCTGTCGGGCAGAAAACCATATAATGCACTTTTTGATCGCCCATTGAGGTTGTAGATATATGGATATGAGGATCTGCCCCTGGCAAATCTACGCCGGCGTGTTTTTCTATCACACCATTGTATCGCTTTGCCACTTCGATAAAATCTTCACAATGAACATCAATTTTTTGTAATAATTCAGGGATCAATGGATACAAGTTATCAAACTCTCTCACACAGATAGAGAAATTATGGTAGACATAGCGCTTCATGAAATTGAGGTTTTTTACTGGGTAAGTAAAAAACATACTATTGGGAAGGGTGGCGGTTTTTCCGGTGTAATCATATTGACCATGATGTAGATCGATTTCTTGAATAACGGTTGCCATCATATTGTGTTCGATAACCTCACCACACAATGTACCTACCTCTATCCAATCACCAATTCGAAATGAACGCGAGCTCGCACGTTGAATTGAACCAGTAAAACAAAGAATAATCTCTTTAGAGGCAACTACTAGCGCAACAGCAATCGCCGTAACTGATAAAGCAAATTCATTAATCTCTGATTGCCAAAGAATAAATAGAATAATAACAATAAAGGTGAATGAACCATTCTTTGTTCGTGAAATCCACTTTCGCTGATCTTCGGTTAAAAAAGGAATATCTCCTCTGATCCGTTTAACAGCATAATGGCGTAATAAAAAGATAAAGCTAATTATTAACACACTAAAAATCATTTTATGTGTTAATAAAAAATCTATGACTAATAACAGTCTATCCACGTCTACCTCTTCTATTTACCGCTGCTTTCTTAAATCAGCGGTAAATATCCCATAGGTAAGCGAGAATTTCATCCCTATCGCTCCATTTCCTCGAACTTGATTCACTTTATCTTAACCAATTTATCTTGATCGACTAATAATTCGTCACATCTGAATATTCACCTTCAATGATTCTTGATTTTTTACCTTCCGAACCATCCATTTTTTTGCTTTGTGTTTTTGACATAATAAAGCCAATAATACTCAACCCAACCGCAAAAAACAGACTTGAAACAAGAACAAAAAAGCCAACAAACAAAGCAACTATCGTTACAAATAACTGTTTCATATTTTTACTCTCTCTATAAATGAGATGCCACTCTATCAACTCATTTCTGAATGAAAGATGAACAAGCTTACTTAAAATAAGTAAATAATGCTCAACAAAGAAACAAACGTTAAAAAACACAACAAATCAACATAAATATCTACAATTTCAGATAGATCACAAAATAATAATCTTCATATACAGAATATTACTTTTAGAAATAGTTATTGATACGTATCAAGTCCTATAAGCCAGATTAACGCACAATACCACTAAATAGTTAACCACTTACAATTTCTAATCTTAACTTTAAAACGAGGTAATTATGACTCAATCGACTGACAAAGATTCTAAAGTCGGTATTGGCAGCTACGTGGCTCTCGCCTTCGCTGTTGTATTTTTTTCTGGCTTAATGCAATCTAATGAATGGTACGGCGTACTCGACTTCACTACACTAAATGGTTCTTTTGGTAGTGTCGCTTATTCTGTTACTGAAACTGTAGATGGCGTTCAAGCGGCAACAACTTCTTTCCGTGGTAAAGGCGGTAGCGGTGCTCGTGACGGTTTCATCTTTGCATTAACTCTTATTCCTACCGTTATGTTTGCATTAGGTATGATCAACGTTCTTGAGCATTACGGTGCACTTAACGCAGCTCGTAAACTGCTTACACCTCTTCTACGTCCTTTAATGGGTATTCCTGGTAACTCTGGTTTAGCTTTAATCGCATCATTGCAAAGTACCGATGCGGGTGCGGCGATGACTCGTCAATTAAAAGACGAAAAGCATTTAACTAAGCGCGAAACCGACATCTTCACTATGTTCCAATTCACTGCTGGTGCAGCAATTGTAAACTTCTTCTCGTCTGGTGCTGTGCTATTTACATTAACCAATCCTGATGGTTCTTTAGCGGTTCCTTCTTCTATCGGCCTAGCTGTTGTTGTTATGTTTGCTTTCAAATTTGTTGGCGCAAACTTATTCCGTATTTACCTAAATATTACTGAAGGTAAAGAAGGCCAAGACGATGACAAACAAGACAAGAAAATGACTGAGGAGACAGCATAATGAGCGACGTTAAAGCAAAAAAACCAATGGTGACAGACATCTTCGTTGAAGGCGCTAAAAAAGGCTGGGTTATTGCCACTACTTCAACCGTTCCTAACGTACTAATGGCGTTTGTAATTATCAAGGCTCTTCAAATTACGGGTGCACTTGATTTAATGGGCTCTATCTTTTCTCCAATCATGGCTATCTTTGGTCTTCCTGGTGAAGCAGCAGCAGTATTAATTGGTGCTTGGATGTCAATGGGCGGCGCGGTTGGTGTGGTTATCACTCTGTTTGACCAAGGTATTCTTAACGGTACTCACATTGCGATTCTTGCTCCTGCGATTTACCTAATGGGTTCACAAGTGCAATACATGGGCCGTATCATGGGTCCTATCGGCACTGAAGGTCGTTACCTTCCTGTTATGATTGCAATCTCGGTATTAAACGCATTCGGTGCAATGTTTGTTATGAACATGATTCTATAAGGATTTAAGATGAATTTTTCTCTAAACGATTATCTAGAAGAACTACGCCCTCTGATTAATGTGGATTGCGGCACTTACACTGTTGAAGGCATTGAAGTCATTGCTAATCAAATGGCTGCAAAGTATGAAGCGATGAACGGCTGGTCTGTTAAGCGCATTAATTGTGGTAAAGCAGGCGTTGGTCTTGAAGTTCGTAACAAGCCTGACGCAGAACACATTGATGTGATGATGATTGGTCACATGGATACGGTTTTCCCTGTAGGTACAGCAGCTGAACGCCCAATGTCTTTTGATGCTGAAAAAGCCTATGGCCCAGGTGTTTCTGATATGAAATCTGGTCTATTAAACGTGGTTTATGCACTGCGTAACCTAGACCAAACCGTACTAGATAAGCTATCAATTTGTGTCTGCATGAACCCAGATGAAGAGACAGGATCACTAGATTCAGTTGACTGGATCCAAGAAACAGCGAAAAAAGCGAAAAGCGTATTGGTTGCAGAAGCAGCTCGTGCAGATGGTGGCTTGGTTAAAGCTCGTAAAGGCATGGCTCGCTACAAAATGACCTTTAACGGTAAAGCCGCTCACGCTGGTAACGAACCAGAGAATGGCCGCAGTGCGATCACTGAAATGGCTAACTGGATCTTAGCAACAAACGCGATGACGAACTTTGAATCAGGCACTACGTTAAACGTAGGCGTGGTTTCTGGTGGTGCAGGCGCAAACATCGTTCCTGATTTAGCAACAGCTATCGTTGATGTTCGTTTCTGGGATAACACAGAATATGACCAAGTAGATACAACGTTAAATGGCATGACCGAAACGCCATTTGTTGACGGTGTATCAATTGAACTTGTTCGTGAAGCGTATAAGCCTTCTATGGTGCCATCTGATCTAACTGAATCACTAATGGCAATGATTGAAGAATCAGCTCAAGAATTAAACATTGATATCAACTGGAAAGAAGTGGGCGGTGGATCTGATGCTAACAACACCGCAATCTTAGGCGTTCCAACGTTAGATGGTCTAGGCCCTATCGGTGCTGGCTTCCACAGCGCTGACGAGTACTTACTACTTGAGTCAATCGAACCACGTATTAAATTGTTAATGAGTGTGCTGACTAAGTTAGCTAAGTAGTCCTTCTACTTATTCAGGGTTAAAAATAAAAACAGCGAGCCTAAGTGCTTGCTGTTTTTTTTATTTTCGTTGAGAACGCCACTAATCTACTGAAAAACCGTGTTATTTAATTAATTCTTCGCTTCTTCAAGCTTATCAATAACAAGATCTTTACCATCTTCTATCTTATCTTGAACTTGTTCAAAAGCATCAGTATCCATAATACTTTCAATTTCATCTGAATAGTTCATTCCAAGGTAGATACCGACACAGATAAATATAAGTGCAAAAATTTTAAACATGACAAAACCTCTAATTAATAATTTAAAAAGCTCTAGAAAATTGAGCTCAATAATTTAGCAGTACAAATCAAAATGATACTTGTAAGAATAATGACTACATAAAACGATAAGAAAACTGAAACCAAATTCAAAATCACGGATAATAACACTGAACTTATTACTGAGATACCAAAAGCAAATAATAATAATGAAACGAGTAATATTAAAAATATTAGTCCATCTTTAACACCTTCAAAATCTGATGAAGAAGGTATTATGTGTGTAATAATAGATGACATAACAAACAACCAAATTACATATTTGACATTACTTTCTGTGAATAATATTACGTGTAAATCTACACTAGAAAACAGATTACTGATGAATAACCCTACGATATCTGTAAACCTTGTGACTTCCAGTAACTCATTATAAATAGGTCTGTTAAATGAGGTAAAATCTATTTCTGAAAATAGCAATTGAGTAAATAAAACGCACAATATTAAGCCTATATATATCGGTGCTAGCCCAATGAATAAATTGCCTATTCTATGATAAACATTCCTTTTAGAGTAGCTATGGTTAACATAACCCAATGTAGGTGTACCATTAAACTGTAATAGCTTAATTTCATTTATTTTATGCCCGAATATCAAACATACAATGGCATGTGAGATCTCATGGGCAGGTACACCAATAAATGCAGTAACAAACCTAAGTTTTGGATAACCTAATCGTGTAAGTTTTGCTGTTGTATATAACTCAACTTGCCTCTGAATGAACAAAAGAAAGAAAAGAGTCATCAATCCTATGATTATTGACATTATTTTACAATTAGCTCAGGTAAATTTGAATCTAAAAGGTAGTGTACTAAATTATTACGTTGATCAAAATGAGATAAAAATTTACTCGAAACATCACTCATTGCTGCTTTTTTTGAACCCGAACTACTACCAATAACTGATATTACTTTTGATGCAATAGCAGGGCTTCCCAAACTAATGTGTATTTTTACACTTTCAGTTCGGATCCCATTATTTTTACTTGTTGTACTATTTGAATTGAAAGTGACTAATTCACATGAAGAGTCTGATTTTAGCTTTAAACCAGAGTTCTGAATCGCACTTTCAATCGATGGTTGTAACATTTTTCTTTCAAAAGAAGAATGCCCTTTATATGTGACAGTCATACACATACTATTTTTAAATGCATTTTGCTTATCCAAAATACTCATTACCTTATTGTATTCATTTTTAGCAATTTCAGACTCTGACATTATAGTTGTCGACTGAATCAGATGTGTTTGCAAAGCTTCAGATGATTGGGTTATAGATAGATAATCTGATAGATTAATTTCCTTTTCGCTTAATAAATACTCAAACTGTTTTGATTGAGAGCGAAGCGTATTTTCATACAAGTTAATAACTTCAGTTTTATCTACACTACCTTGAGCGTAGTAAATACCATGATCTTCTTCTATATGTTTCCACGTTATTTTGGGTAATAATACAGACTGATTCGCCAATTCCGTAGATGATTTTGTTTCCATCGTTCCGCTGTTGCCAACAGTTTTTATTGTTTCATTTAGATTACTAGAAATAGTAGAAGAGAGGCTAAGTGATATCTGTTTTATCGCTTCTTTTTTCGCAGAATCAATACTCTCACCTAATCCTGAACCCATATATTTATTAGAATTAAGCTCAGGATTATCGTACCAAGAAGGTGCTGAAATAACTATGCTAGGTATAAGAGCTAAAAGAATGAGTACTACTTTCATTTTATACACTGCCTGTACTCAGTAATTTCGCATAATACTCTCGTTTATCATTTACTTTTTTTAAGTAATCTCGAGCTTCTTTAGCAGGATGTCCTTTAGATAGTTTATGATAAATCTCATCAGGTGTGAGCTTATTAGCATTCACAGCCAATGACGATAATTTCGAATTACGATTACCATTAATGACTTTTGCAGCAGCACCAATCCCACCATTATATGAAATAATGGCTAAATACGTTCGTGATTGCTTATTTTCGACTCGTTTTAAGTAACGTGTATCTAAAATATTTAGATAAGCAGTACCAATATCAATATTGTATTCAGGATTAAATAAGATCTCAGGGGAAAGTAATTGTTCTTTTCTTAAATATATCTTAGTTACATCTCTACCCGCAGATGTCGGTACAACTTGCATTAAACCATAAGCAGGAATATGAGATTGCGCCATTGGGTTAAAATGACTCTCTGTATGCATAATGGCAAGGATTAGCTCAGGTTCAACCCCCCATTTTTCTGATGTTTTACTTACATGTGGTAAATAAATCATAGCTCTTTTAGCTACCGTATTTTGTGATACAGCCATACTAACACGGGTTACTTTTAGTCCATTTTTTTGTGTATAACTTGATTTCTTTTGTGCCATTAATAATTTTTTAGCACTAACATCTGGTAATACTTTCGCTTTTGACTCTATTTTATTCGGTATAATTTCTGTTTCTGCTAATACACTGTCTTTGGTATAGGCATTTGTTGTTGTTTGATTTTCCAATTCAGAAACTTGGCCTCTAATGATTTTATTTATTTGTTCTTCTGAAAGATCATTACCAACAACCTCAACCACAACGCTACCAGTTTCAAAATCCACAGAACGTTTTACTTGATCATTATTAGAATATTGAACCCACTTTGATTTATTGGTCAGTTCTGGGATATCCCATGTTTTACTTAGTTTTTCTTTTGCTTTATTAAAAGCAGATAAATAAGAAGCCTTCGACTGCTCAAATTTATCAATACTTTCTTTTTTAGAACTCTCAAAAGAAGAAAGCATACTCGCTTTCTTCTTTTCAAAAGCATCAACAGAATCAGATGCATGCACTACAGCTAAGCTCCAAAAACAACTTAAACCGATGACAAGTGATTTTACAAATTTAGCCGTAGTCATTGGATTACATACCTTCTAGTGCTTTAGCGATATCATCTGCTAGCTTCTTATTATCTGCTGGCGATGTTGTAGCTGATAGACCCGCATTATTTTGGTGTGCTTGTTCAACTACATTTTCAACATTTTGTGCAAAAACTTGACGCGGTAGGCCAACATGAACATAGAAGTAACCATCTGCACCACGCATAGAACGAATGATTTCAACACCAATTAATTCAACATTTGCGATAGCTTCCATTTCAACGGTTGTTGCTTGGCTACCACCTACCGATCCTTCAACGCCTAAAGTACCTGTTTTGCTTTTAGCTTTTGTGATGATTTCACTTTTCACTTGGTCTGCTAATTCTTTTTTTGCTTGAAGGATCGCAAGATTTTTTTGATGCGCGATACCACCAGCAGTGTTGCCACTAAAACCAACCGCTGCACGAATATATTCTTCTCGATTTGCTTCTGGGCTACAGATCCAAGCTGGAGCTGGTTTTGTCGCGTCGCCATAGAATGTACACTCATGAACTTGAGCTTGTGGAGCTACTGGTTGCTGTGTTGACTGACAACCAACTAAAGCCATTGCCACTACTGATAAAGCTAAAATTTTTTTCATTGTAATATCTCTTGGTTATTTAATTTTAGGGAGTTTCCACTCCCTGTTTTAATTTATGATTTGTTTGATTAAAAATCGTCTTCATCAATTGTTGGTGCATTCAACAAAGAACTACTATTAGATTTAACCTTGCTTGATGAAGTAGAGTTAGATTCAGAACTTCTCGTCGAATTAGATACATTTTCTATTTCTTGCTCGACATCATTAGTCGCTACAGGTGATGTTTTTGACATTTCAAGTTGTGTTTCTAAAGTTTGATGAACAGCCTGGCTTACTTTATTGCTTTTATTTGCGGCACTTGCTGCTTGATAAGTGGAATACTCCATCTTTAACGCTTCTGATGCGCTACTCGGAGATACACCATAAGCGACAACATAAATCTTTTGTTGAGATATTGGATGTAGTACTGTTTTTGTAAATAATGGTGATAAACCATTTACTTGACGGTTTTCTATTGATTGGCGCGTCGTTTCTGCAAAACTAGTTGCTATCGCTGTATGATCTTTTCCATTCAAGTCACCAGAACGAGTCTGCATCGCTATTTCAGCTTGCTTTTGAGTTTCGACATCTGCATATAATGCCATCGCAGCCTCTTTTTTTGCCATCAAATCAGCAATACCTTTATTTTTACGAATCAATGACGATGATCCTTCAACAGGCATTGAATACGCACCGATAAACCAACGATCACCATCTTTATCAACGTATTGACGAGGGCCTACTAGCGTTGCTGCTTCCTGTGATTTCAGCCAATCCTGTACAGTTAATGCTTTTTTAGGTTTTAACGTAACCGCCTCGCCAGTAACAATTGCTTTAGCTGCTTGCTCTAATTTAGGACTCCAAACCATCAATGTAGATACTTCATACTTTTCTTCCTCAGAATTCCAAGATTCAGCTTGAAGTAATACAGATGCCCCCATGATTGGTGCTTTTGCCAAAGTTTCAACACGACTTGATGATTCTAGTTTTGTCTTGCCTTTAATTGCGCTAGCTTGTTTCATGATCTCAGACATTTCTGTCTGTGCTTCAACATAGCGCTGTTTTGCTTTTTGATACTTCTTAACTTTTTTTTCTTCAAGCTTTCCTGCGCTGTATGATTCATCAATTTTTTTAATTAATGCATCTATATAAGCGTCACGGCGATCCTGCCAAGTTACACCTTTTAACTTTTCAGCTTCAGTTGCATTAACTTCTGCTAATAGTTTCTCTAATGTTCGCTGTTGGGCTTCTACTTTTTTATTTAGTTTTATATATTGTGCATTCAATTCAGCGTGAACATCAGTGCCTGGAGCTGTTAGCTGGTCAACCGCACTCATTTGAGTACGCATGAATTCAACCATTTTCGCTTTAGCGCCCATAGTTGCCATCATTGCGTATTGAGAGCGTTTAGTAATAAATGAATCATCATAAGTTGGATCTTCAGAGTCAAACATCTCTGTGTTGACAACAAACAGACGCTTTTTATTAGCATCCCAACCTTGACTCCAACCTTTTTTATTTAATTCATCTAAAATTTGCTGCTCTGCTGAAACGTAGGTTTCCTCATTAATTTCAGCTTGAACAAAGGGTTCTTCTACCATTGCTGATACCGCTTCTAACGCAGGGGAGTCAGCTTTAGGAATAAAGTCCTCTGCTGTTACATTACTTGATAATGCTAAACTAATTACAATAGCCAAAGGTGTTAGAATTTTTTTCATTTTAATTACCTATTTGTTTCTTCGCCCATGACGAAAATTGAACATGATTTTTTAAAAGATTTAACCAATAATTAAGATCTTCAGATGATTCTGAATGTATTTTTTTCTCTGCTAAATAAAAATAGACCCAAGTTTCTGCATCGTTTGGATTTTGCAAAACATATTGAACTGTAGCAGCATACGCCTCTTTATTTCTTCCTAGAGCTCGATATATATTCGCTAACATTTTCCAGTATTTACTATTATTCGGGTCTAAATTAACAGCTAGAGTTAAGTCATTAATAATTTCTTCTGGATTCTTACCATAATTAAAATTAACAGATGCTTTTTCATATAAGTGCTCTGCTAACTTATTACTTGGATTTTTATTCTCAAACTTTACAAAGCCTTGATTTAACAATGATGTAGATACAACATGATTAATATCAAATTCAGAAAATGGCTTATTTGCTAATCGGCAATATGCTTGAGTGCAAACTTGATTACGATCTGTTGTTCTAAGATTTATTGATATTACATCTTCAAGTACTAACATTTCATATATAGCAGCTAACTTACTCAGCTTTAAGCTATGTAAATATGCCGATAACGTCGAATTGTCCCCTTCAGATAAAGCGTTAATCAATAGTTTTATCACTATATTTTCAACTTCATTATTAGGAATTTTAATACCGTTATTTTTAAATAAATCAGTTTTAACCGTTGCAACATACTCTTGAGTACATGGGGAACGCTTTGAATTCCTATCAAAAACGAGTTGATGCGGTATATTTGATACCACATTATAATTAGCTGAAATTACATTTTTAACATCAGTTCTTAATGGCTCAGAGATCCCTGAAATATCATTCGAAAATGATACGTTTCGTTTTGCAATTTCACTCACTAACTGTTTATAAAATGTTTTCTCTGCTTCTTTTGATTCTTGAGTTCCTGCATATTTCTTATGAGTTAGACATTCTTGTTTAATGACAAAGAATACCCATTGCTCATCATCATAAACACCTGTTTCTTTTTCACTAAATTTAGATTCATAAACATCATAAACGGTATTTGCGTATGATGAATAAGAAACTAGCAATGAAAACAATAGTAACACATGCCTCATTAGCTTCTCACCATGTCAAAATATGCAACATCACGTTCCACTTTTTTCATATGTGGTCTACGACCTTTGCCTTCTTTTTTAAATGTGGAATATATTTCTTTCAGGCTTTGGTCAAAAGCTTCACTTAATGGTCCTGAAAAACGGTAATCTAATGTCATCGTTTTATGTTTTTTATCCCATTTCCAGGTCTCAACATTTCCACTTGTGCCGTTATTTAAAACATGTTTAAAAATATCAACGTCTGTGCGTTTCGCGTTCTTTAACACAATTTGATAAACAATGCCTTTTTCTGCATGACGTGCTAAAGATTGAATTACTTCAACACCCATTTTTTTCTTCATTTGCTTATAAGCAACATGCTCTGAAACTTGTTTAGCTCTTGATACTGGCTGAACATAAATACGGGTTTTCATCGGGTTATTATTTATCGTAAATAATATGTCTCCAGAGTTATTATCTTTAAGGACAATACTCAACACCGTTTCAATACCTTTAGACCCTTTATGGTCTTCTATATGTGATTGTCTTTGCTTTAAATAGAAAGTATGCGTTGCTTTTTTCTTACCATCATTAATTGTAAATCCAAGGCGCTCAAGTTCATCAATCACCCAATCTGACTTCTTATCATTTTCAGAATTAATAGAAAAAACAGGTTGCCCTAGTACTTGAGTATAAAAATTAACATCATTTAATAATTTACCTGCATCAACAATCGCTTCAATAATCACGTAATATTGACCACGAGAAATATCTTCATCAAGCATTTCATAGCTACTTACATAGCCTTCTGTTTTTGTTGATATTGCAACAGCAATTGCATCATTAAATTTGCCAGACTTGCCCTGCATCATAACGCCCTGTGCTTGTTGAACTGCGTTATGAATAGCATCATTTAATGCTTTTTTACGAGCCTCTGTTTCACCGACCTTCATTGATGCTAAACCTTTAGATTCTACGGTTTTAGCACCTTGTTTGACTTGAGCAATAGATTGATTACTTGCATCAGTGGCAATGATAATTGTATTGCCTGAATGACTATTACCAGAATTAGCGGTTGAGCGAAGTGATGCTGCCTGTTTAAGATCAGTTTGTGTAATAACAATTGCAACAAAATAGTCACCATCGTATTTACCTGATTTCAATTGTTTAGCAGCAGAAAGTTGACCTTTGAAACTAGTATTAACGACATCAACGAAACTTTCTCGAGAAAACTCTTGAGTGCCATTTTCATCTGATACTGTAATATATTTCATTGAAGCACTAGTATTACCGCTCATGGTTACGCCATTGATCATTTCAGATAATTGACGTAATGCCTCCATTCTTGCTTCTTCAAGGCCTTTATTTTCATTTGAACGATTTGATGTACCCATAGCTACTACGTAATAACCATCAATTTTATTTTTACCCGTGCGAGTTCCGCCTCCATCTTCTAGCATAGAGAAAACATCATCCATTGGTTCCGCAGATAAGGTGCCAATAGTAAATAAATTTATTGTTGCAGTGATTAAAATACCTGCATAAATAGTACGTAGTAGTTTAAGCATTATTATAGTTTCCAGTCTTCTGGGGTACCTACTGATACTGCATAGATTTTATTGCGCTTAAGGTAATCTTTACCCATCGCTTCTAGTTTCTTTTTCACATCATCAGCATCAAGGTCATCTTCTTTCCAAATAAACATAACGCCTGAGCCACCATTGGTCTTTGGTGTTACTTCACCAGAGGCGATTGGTATATCTAAACCATCATCACTTAAAAATAAAACTACTGGCTGCTTAGTCGCAAAACCTTGATCGATACCGGCATCAATAGCAAAACGTCCATTTCTAAAGTTTGTTACACGACCACCAACTGGGTAGTAATCCATTGTTCTATTAACTAATACTTGAATTGCTTTTTGAGCAGCTTCTTTATAGGCTTCTTGAAGCTCATTATGATTTCGGTAATCAAACCCCCCTAAAAATTTACCTTCCATAGCAAAAAATCGTTTAGCTGGCATATTGTGACGAATTGGTTCGAACGAATGGATTATTTTACCCGATGTTGGGTCAACGACTTTTGTTGTCACTAAACTTCTAAAGATGATCTCATTGTGATCACTCATTTTTTTAATCACAGTTCCCAATGCAATTGAAGTCTCAAAAACATATTCAGGATTTAATTGTTCACCACGTTGAATAGTTCCTTCTTCGACGGTATTTTCAGCTTGAAAAGCAACTTCATAGTCACAAGCATCACAATTACGAGTTAATACTTCATAGCGCTTAGTCCTTGCCAGCTCATTCTCTAATAATTTAGCAATGATCCCATTGTCAATTTGTGTTGTTTTCGCATCCTTTTCAAAACGCACATGATCTACGTACGCTGCAATACTCATTTTATTAAATGCTTTTACATCGTAATTACTTGGTAATTCAATATTTTCACTTTCGAATAAAGCGTCTCTACTGACTTTCTCTATTTGAGAATTTGATTCAATATCAGCTTCAGAATTTACTTTTAAACTAGTTGATTGGCAGCCAACCAAAAATAAAGATACGACTAATAAATATGAGATCTTTTTCATTTTATCCTCTCAAAAAAAAAGCCGGTAAATATTCACCGGCTTTAATAAGTTTTTAATTGAAATTATTGTGCTGAGCTAAAAGCAGAAATGATTTTGTAGTTTTCATATGCAGAAACTACAGTTTTATCCAGATAAATAACCTGTTCAGCAGTTAAAGAAACCGCATCTTTTTCATCCATTAGTTTTGAGAAATCAACATCAGATAACATTGCAGTTGTGTCAGCTTCTAAGAATACCGCTGAATTTTTTAAAGCAACTAAGGCTGCGTCTTTCAGACCTAGCATTATTTCGTTACCTACAGATGATTGATTGAACTCATCAACAATTTTTTTCTGCTCTGGACTTAATGCATCATATACAGCACGTTTTTCTTCTTCTGTTTCCATTGCCTCTACTGCTGAGAAGTAGTTATTTAAATCTGGTGTTGCCATTAACTCATCAGTATATCGTTCATATACAGGCTTTGCCGTCAGAAATGCAGTATTCACGACTAAACGAATTGCTTCTAATTGTTGAATATCTGATGCTTTATAACCAGCTTCGTTAGAAGCTAGCAGAAGCACATTACCTTGTTCACGAAGATCTTCATAAGACACAGTCTCAGAACCACCTATCATTGAACAACCAGATACCATTGTTGCAGCTAAAACCATTGCTAATACTGTCTTTTTCATAATTCCTAACTTATTATAATTAATAGCATCAACTAAAGTGATACCATACCATCAAGTTTTTTTAAAATACCATCCTGCTAATTAAAATCAATATAAGTTTATTTATTTTATTTTTTATTTGATTCCGGTCACTATATGGGACCCAGGTTAAATAATCAAATTAACATAATTACCTACAATGTTTATCAGCTTATTCGCTAGTCTGTTACATTTAAAGAGTAATCTAATGGCCTAGTATGGTCGCTATCATTGACTCTCTTTAAAAAATATATACTAACTGCTATTGTCTTCTTACTGGTCACGGTAGTGGCTACTGTTGTGAGTGTATGAAATACATAAAAAACTTTAGTCATGTAATTTAGATTAGCAATTTGATTTTAGCTTCGATGAAATTAATTGCCATATTCGTCGAGAGCTAACTAATGAAAGTTTGCTGTGGTAAAAGTCTTTACAGAGATAAGAAGTTTCGTAAACTTGTCCTACTTCTATTGAGAAGAAAAATGTAACCAAGAGGCTTTGATCCATTTTTTACTATTGAGGGCTACTTTTAATACTGCATGATGTTGGTATGACGAATAAAAACAGCGAGCCTAAGTGCTCGCTGTTTTTTTTGTTTCTTATGTTCAATACACCACTGTCTTCATATATTGCTTAGGTGTCATACCAAACTGCTGATGAAAACGCTGACTGAATCGACTTTCCGATTGATAACCACACTGCAGTGCTAAATCTAACTGGCTTTGTTTCTTTTCTTGCATTAATCCCAATGCGTGACTCATTCGAACATTCGATAACACAGTTCTAAAATTGGTGCCATCTCGCTGTAATCGACGGATCAACGTTGCGCGGCTCATTGAAAAATCATCGCATACACTTTCTAATTGATACGCTTCTGCTGGATCTTTAGCAAAATACGCACTCAGTTCATTTTGAAAAGAAGCAAACGTGGGTGAGAATAAAACATGCAACACACCCAATTCTGCCAATTGCTGATATAAAGCCAGCAAGTGAAATTGCTGTGTTTTTAAGCTTAACTTTTGAGTATTCATATCGGTTAAGAATGTAAATCCATAAGCTAGTAATGGGGACACGGTGATCGCATGAGTATGTAAGCGGGTGCTTTCATTTTTTTGGCTCTCTTCTAACATATCTTTAGGCGGAGTTAGAAAAAAACAGATCTGAACAGAATAAAAGTTCTCTGTAGAAGATTTATTAATAAAATTTAGGCCTTGGTTGGCTGACGTAAGCAACCAAGAGTGTGAATCGATCTCAAATTGTTCAGACTCTTGAAAGACGGTTTTTACGCCAGATTTAACCCAAATAATACTAGGGGCATAAATATGAACATTACGTAAATGTTGATCACTCTGACCAGAGTAAGTTTGCACTCTAAATACCGGTTCATTCAACATTACTTTATCCATTTTATCCCCCTATTTTACCAATTTAAATTCATATTAGCGCACGTATGTCGCGGTTAATACGGCTTTGTCTAATGCCATGCTATTTAGAGTATAACCAACTACCGCAGGTGAAATATCGGCAGGTAAATCGATTTTCTCTTGTGGTAATGCCCACACTGTATATTGGTATCTGTGCATGCCATCGCCAGCAGGAGGACAAGCGCCACCATAGCTCATAGTGCCAAAGTCATTTTTCGTTTGTAATGTATTTTTCATTGCCGAACCTTGTTCAACACTACTTACGCTTGCAGGAATGTTAAGCGCTAACCAGTGCCACCAACCGCTACCTGTAGGTGCATCTGGATCAAACACAGTAATAGCAAAACTCTTTGTTCCTTCTGGCGCATCTTTCCAGCTTAGTTGTGGAGAGATGTTGTCACCAGTACAGCCCATGCCTGAGAAGGTAAATTTGCTATTCATCAGTTGACCTTCATGGATATCAGTACTTGATACTTCAAAAGCTTGGCTAGAGAATGAGGCAAGAGTAAGTAATACTAATAATGCTTTGTTCATAATAATTTCCTTCACTGTTTTATAGAGTGTTCTAAATAAGTACAGGACCATTATTATTGATTCACCCACCATTAAATTACCATAAAGTATCAAATGTAAGTCAATATCAATTAATTTTGATACTTTCCGTTTTTTGTGAGGTTGTAATCTATTTAGCCTCCTTTTTATAGAGCCAAAGAAAAAGCCACTTAGCAAAATACTAAATGGCTTTTGAGCGCATATACTTAGGAGCAATATGCTTTAGGGGATAAACGTATATTAAGCTAGAATCTCCCTCTGAAAAAGTGAACACTTCACCCAAAATCATTTCCCCTTTATACTGGTTCAATAATGATTGATTAAGAACGAGTGATGCATGAAAACCAGTGATATTCTGCTTGGAAAACTCAATACTGAATTTAAAACCGTATCAGCAATGATTGAGATCTATTGTAAGAAAAACCATCACTCTGAAGCACTGTGTAAAGAGTGCCAGCAACTGATGGATTATGCTGAAGTTCGTTTAGATCGTTGCCCTTACGGCGAAAACAAACCCACCTGTAATACTTGCCCTATTCATTGTTATAAACCTGAACCTAAAGAACAAATGCGTTTAGTAATGCGCTTTTCTGGGCCACGAATGCTATTAAATCACCCCATTTTAGCTATCCGCCATTTGTTGTCTGAGAAAAAAAACATCAATCCTAAGCCTTCACCAAATTGCTCTAATCGCCATATCCGTTTACAAAAAGGTGAGAAAAAATGAATTGGACTTTAGATCAACTCAACGCTTTTGTGACCTCTGTAAAATGCGGTTCATTTTCTGCTGCGGCACGCAAAATGGGGAAGGCGCAATCGCGAATTAGTACCGCAATTGCCAATCTAGAAGCCGATCTTGGATTTGATCTCTTCGATAGAAGTGCTCGCTTACCGGTTTTAACTCAAGATGGCGAAGACATGTTTATTGAGGCTCAGGCAATTCTTGAACAGTGTGAACGCTTACAAGCCCGAGCTGATACCGTCGCTACTGGTGAAGAGATTGCATTAACCGTTGCTCTCGATGAAGCCGTTCCTATTGATGTATTTGAGGATTACTTTCAAAAGTTATCTCTAAAATTTCCATTATTAAAGCTGACGATCATTAATGGATCTCAAGCAGATATTGCTGAATGGGTCGATGATAAAAAAGCAGATCTTGGTTTTCTATTTCGCGTAAATACCTTATCTGACTCTTTAGAATATCTGTCTCTTGGTTTTTTTAACCAAGCGCTTATCGTTTCACCACAACACCCATTAGCTAAAATTGAAAAACCGACATTGGTTCAATTAAATCAACACCGTCAATTGGTTATTAGAGATCGCGTCGGTCACTCTCATGAAAAAGCCATCTCAGCCAATCATTGGTATATAGACAGCTATTACTACATTACGGCCTTAGTGATCCGCAATGTTGGATGGGCGTTGGTTCCTGAGCATGTTTTAGAATCAGACTGGTATCGTAACCAAACTACTCGACTGTCGGCTTTTCATATCCCTGATGCATTACAAATTGAGATCGGGGTTGTAAAGCGTCGTGACAGTGGCATGGGAAATGTCATGGAATGGATGCTTGATGAAATTGAACATACATTTGAAAAATTATAAAAGATGAATAATACCATTCTGGATAAGTAGTTGTTCAGCTAATTGCGTAGGAAAAATCGATTTTAACAAGCGAGAATGATCAAATACTTATGTAGATTGGTATAAATAATGAAAGCTCTATTCTCTTAATCCTAGCCATATCTACTGGTACACGTTAAACAAAAAGGCGGACACAACATAGTGAGCCGCCTTTCTTTTACTTCTACATTATTTAACCCTAAACAAACTATGCTTTACGGTTTTTTAAATCAATTAGCACATCGAGCATTGAAGGCAATATTTGATGACCAAGTTTAATTACTTCTGCACTTGGTTCTACTAGATCTGGAATTTGATAGGTGATCATATTTGCTGCTACTGCGGCGAGTGTTCCGTTATTAGAGTCTTCAAACGCAAGGCAAGCATCAGCAACAATACCTAAACGTTCTGCCGCTAAGAAGTAGATCTCTGGGTGTGGTTTACCATGCTCAACTTCACAACCTGTTGCTAGTACATCAAAGTAACCATCAATACCTGCTAATTCCAGTTTTTTAATCGCAATATCATGCTGTGTTGATGTAGCAACCGCCATTGGGATTTTATTCGCTTTTAGCCATTCTAAAAGCTCAATAACCCCTTCTTTTACAGGGATTGCTTGGTGCTTAACTACTGCCGTGTAACGTACTCGCCATTCTTGGTTTAATGCTGGGTAATCTACACTTGGGCCATAACCCTCACGGAAAAGCTGTTCAATTCGTTTTGCATTACAACCAATAATAGAAAGATACAGCTCTTCAATAAAGGGAACATTTTGAGCTTCACACGCCTCTTTAAAGATCCCCATACACACACGTTCTGTGTCTAATAGCAGTCCATCCATATCGAAAATTGCAGCTTGAAACGTCATGAGAAACCTTATGTTTTAATAACAAAAATAGAAGACTTTACGTATAAAATTACCATGCTATACGTTTGAGAATGTTCATACTAAGCTAAAACTATTGGATAAAAAAGTGAACTCTTCTTTTAAGCTCACTTCCTCTTTTAAATTAAACAAAATAAAGATTGTAGAGTAATTTACTACGCAGAAAATACCACTCGAACAGCAAGAAGAATAAGCACAAGACCAGATAGGCGATCAATCCATTTAGCTTGAGCTCTTAGTTTATCCACAATCTTAGGCGCTGATAATAAACAACTAATTACGGTGTACCACAACCCATCAACAATAATAGGTGTAATAACAATAATTGCTTTGTCTAACGGTTCAATACCAACAGCAACAAATTGACTGAACAGGGCTAAAAAGAACAGGGCAATTTTAGGGTTTAGAAGCGAGATAAATAAGCCTTCTTTTGCTGACTCAATAATCGTAACTTGTTGTCCTGATTCAAGCCTTGCAGCAATTCCACCCGTGGAACGCAGAGCGCCTAGACCTAAATAAGCCAAATAAGCAGCACCTAAATAGCTTATGCCTTTGAATAACATTGGTGATTGCTGTAACACTACCGCTAAGCCAATAACGGTAATAAAAGCGTAACAACCTATACCTATTGAATGTGCCCAAGCGGCTGCTATACCATTAATTCGCTTACCGGATAAAGTATGTTTCGCTACCGTAGCTAAGCTTGGCCCTGGAGACATAGCTCCCAGCAATGAAACCAAAAATAATGAAAACCAAATAGTTAATGTCATTTCTTCTCTAATTCCTCTTTACAATATTGTCTCATTCACAATAAAATCGCACATTCGGTTAAATAGACGAGTTTATAATGAAAAGGTTACTACCACTTTTGTTGCTAGGGGCAACTGCATCAACGCAAGCAACAGACACTTTACACCAAATCTATATTCAGCCAAGTCTTGTAAACCTAAACATTCTTGATACCCATGGTAGTGGTTTAATGACTCAAATTGGTTATAGCCATAATATAACACCAATGATTGCGATGGATCTTAGTTACTACACGACTGCATCAATGAGTGATATCGCTCTTAAACAAGATAAAGCCTCAGCAACAGGCTTGACAGGAGCAATGAAAATTACCTTTCCAATGACGTATTACGGGTCATTTTATAGTAAAGCCGGATTAAATAGAGCCAATTTAACCTATACTTATAATCAACTGGTTGATAATTACGAACAGACGACGATTAGAACAACACAAAAATCAACTTCTGTTAAACCTTTTATTGCCATAGGCACTACAATGCCAATATTTCCTTCAATGACACTCAATATTGAATATCAATATATGCCATTAGCTGGCGATGATTATATGTCGTCTATTGGTGCTGGCATCAATATGGCGTTTTAATCGAATAATATATAAAAATGGGCGCTTCCAATCACTTTGGAAGCGCCCATTTTATTTATATTGTCTGTAAGTTATGCAGCTGCTGCTTCTTTCGCATCCGCTTTATTTTTCAAGAAAGCGTAAGTAAAACCAGTTACCGCAGTACCAGCGGCAATTGCGACTAAGTACATGAACACTGGCGTAATCGCGTTTGGAATAAGAAGTACGAACAGACCACCGTGTGGAGCAAGTAGCTGAGCACCAAACAGCATAGATAAACCACCCGTTAATGCACCACCCGCCATACAGCTTGGGATAACACGCATAGGGTCTTTCGCTGCAAATGGGATCGCACCTTCAGAGATAAAGCATAAACCAAGTACAAATGAGGCTTTACCTGCTTCACGTTCACCCGCTTCAAACTTGTTCTTAGCAAGGAATGTCGCTAAACCCATACCTAGCGCAGGAACCATACCTGCCGCCATGATAGCCGCCATTGGACCGTACGTTTGTGAAGCCAGAAGACCAACACCAAATGTATATGCTGCTTTGTTTACTGGACCACCTAAGTCGAAACACATCATACAACCAAGAATCACACCCAGTAATACAGCGTTAGTTGAGCCCATGTTGTTTAGGAACTCTGTCAGTGCAGACATAATGCCTGATACAGGACCACCAACAACGTAAATCATCACCAGACCAGTAAATAAACTCGCCACAAATGGAATGATTAGAATTGGTTTAAGCGCTTCCATTGATTGAGGAAGAGACACTTTATCCGCAATGAATTTAGCTGAGTAACCTGCAATGAAACCGGCAGCAATACCACCAAGGAAACCCGCACCTGTTGAGCTAGCCAACATACCACCGATTAGACCTGGAGCCAGACCCGGACGGTCAGCAATTGAGAATGCGATAAAACCAGCAAGAACAGGGATCATTAGCGCAAATGCTGCTCCACCACCAATATCCATTAATGTAGCAGCTATTGTACCCGGCTCTTTAAATGCTTCGATACCAAAGACAAATGACAGTGCAATTAGCAAACCACCAGCAATAACAACAGGAAGCATATGTGAAACCCCTGTCATCAGGTGTTTGTACATGCCTTTTTTCTCTTCGGTTTGAGAAGATTGTGCTTTACCTGATGATTGGAAAACAGCCGCATCTGAGAAGGCTTTATTCATCTCTTGTTCTGTTTTCTTCAGCGCTAAACCTGTGCTTGTTTTGTACAGACGTTTACCATTAAAGCGATCAAGTGCAACTTCAATATCAGCAGCGATGATAACTAAATCAGCCTCTGCAATTTCTTGGTCCGTTAACTGATTTTTTGCACCCACAGAGCCACGAGTTTCTACTTTAATAATGTGGCCTTGACGTTTACCTTCTTCTTCTAGCGCTTCAGCTGCCATGAAAGTATGCGCAACACCCGTTGGACATGCCGTAATCGCTACAATTTTCTTAGGTCCTGTCGCGTCAGTCGATGCCACTGCCTCTGAAACCGTCACTTCAGAAGCGGTTAGTTCTTTTGCATTATTTACTGCATTTTCTAGCCAAACTTGCGAGTTAATTGCACATTCAGAAATTGACCCTTGGTGTACTTTTTTACCAACAAAGCGAGACGTATCAACCACCGAATTTGCGGCAATAACAATTACATCCGCCGTATCAATGACTTCTTGAGTTAACACCTCGACGGGTAACACGCTTGATTGACATTCAATCGTCGCTTTCCAATTTAGTTTGGTTGCTGCTTGTTCTAATAAACCTGCTGCAATGATGCTGTTTGCTACACCGCTTGGGCATGCAGTAACGATAGCTATATTTTTCATAATCTGTCCTTAAACTAAGTCTAAGCGCATTACTGCACGTTTGTAGAAATAGGGTTGTGTAGGGTTACTTGTTTTTGTAATTCTTTTACGTCTTCGACATTTGGTACACCAACGCCAACCTGCGATACAGCTAAAGCAGATAAAGCGGTAGCAAAAGATAAGATGTGTGAACGATCCCAATCTTGCTGCATGTGGCCCCAACAAAGACCAGCAACTAACGTATCACCAGCACCAACCGTGCTTACTACGCTCATTTTAGGTGGTTGAGAGTACATCCATTCAGCTTGCTCTTGGTCATTTTTACCAAGCCACATTACGCCTTTTGAGCCTAATGACACGACGATATTTTCAATGCCTTTTTGTGCAAGATCTTGAGCCGCTTGCTGACACGCTTCTGGAGTATCTAACTCACGACCCACAAATTCAGATAGCTCTTCATCGTTTGGTTTAATTAACCAAGGGTGAGCCTCTAAACCTGCTGCCAATGCTGCACGACTGCTATCAAATAGTACTTTTTTACCCATTTGATGCAGCTTTTCAATCCACTCAGCACACAGTTCAGGAGAAATGCCTTTTGGTAAGCTGCCTGCTAATACGAAAAATTCATGTGTTTTAGCTAATTCAAATAAACGAACTTCAAACTCGGAAATCGCTTGTTGTGATACCTCAACACCCGGGAAGTTGATGTCACTCACTCGACCATCTTGCTCTACTAATTTCACATTGATACGAGTTGCACCATCAACACGGATAAACTCATCGTTGGCTTTCATCTCTTCAAACAATTGGCAGAAAAGTTCTTCATTATCACGGCCTAAAAATCCAGTAACCGTTACCTCAGCGCCTAAATCAGACAGTACTTTTGCAACGTTGACACCTTTACCAGCTGCATGAAGTGAGCCTTTACTTACTAAGCTCACAGAGCCAACCGATAACGCATCTAAACTGCCGGTTAAATCTAAAGCAGGGTTTAGTGTGATAGTAACTACTTTGCTTTTTTGATTAATGCTCATCAATTAACCCTCGCCTAAACCAGAAGCTATCGCAGCACCAATGCCAGCAAGCGCTTCTTTTGCATCAGCACCATCGGCAGTAAATTGCAGTTCATGACCGTGTTTAACGCCAAGCGCAATCACTTTCATTAAGCTTTTCGCATTCACTGCTTTTCCGTCACCATTTACGTTTAATACGGTGATTTTTGATTCGTATTTTTTCGCTTCAGCAACAAGCATTGCGCCCGGGCGAGCGTGTAAACCGTGTGCATTTTTAATTTTAAAGGTTGCGGTATTATCAGCATCAACACTTACTGCTGTTTCTTCAATAGAAGTAGAGAACATCGCAAGTAACTGCTCAGACGTTGCAGATAGAATCGACTCTTGCTGCTGCTCAGCAACCACTTTAGTGATCGTTGTTAAAAACGATTTATGAGAAGCGTTACAAGAAGCAATCGCAATCAAACCTTTTACAGGCAAGCCATTAAACTCGCACCCATTTGCTGTCGTTACGATAGACATACCAGAGCGTTTAACGCCTTTGTCAGTACTTACCAACCATAAACCTTTACCTAGATGCGTAGGCTCTTTAGTTACTAACTCTGCAACAAATTGGCTTTCTGCATTACCACTGTTTTTTAGTAAACCACCTGCAACCGCACTCATTTGGATCATATCGCTTGCAGGGAATAATAATTGGATAAGTGATGCATCGAAATCGGCTTCAAACTGCACTTCACCATTTAATAATGCAATGATGTCAGCTTCTGTTTTTGCTTGTTTTAGCTTCTCTTCTACGCCATCAGCAGACAGTACTTTAGTCAGTTGCTTTAAAATACCTAGGTGCTCATCTGATTTAGCCGCAATACCAATGGCTACATAAACCACATTACCATCACCCCAGTTAACGCCTTGTGGGAAATGATGGACAGCAACGCCTGTGTTATTCACTAAATCACGGGTGTCTGTTGTACCATGAGGAATCGCAATACCATTGCCTAAGAACGTCGAGTTTTGTTGCTCACGATTTAGCATTCCGTCTACGTACTTCTCTGCAACCAAACCTTTCTCTGTTAGTTGCTTTGCAATCGCTTTAATTGCTGTTGTCTTATCCGTTGCTACTTGTTGCAACGTAATGTCATTCTTTGTCAATGTCAGCATGGGTCTTAGCCTCTCGCTTGTTTATCTGTAATTTGTGTTCTGCTGAATCACCGTTTAAGCGTTGCTCAAGCAAGCTTAATCGATTCAGCAAAACAGTTAAAAAAAGTTCAGCAAATGCTTTCTACTTATGAATACGCTTCATCAAAAGTAAAAACAACGTAAATATCACGTTTTTAAAATTTGCTGAATCCTTTCAGCTTCATACTGAAACGATTCAGCATATAATTCAACTCATAAAATGATTGGATCTAAATTTATATGATCCGACCCACAGAATTTAAGGATCTTACCCATGACATTAGATGAAATTGCCAAACTTGCTGGCGTCTCTAAAACTACTGCAAGCTATGTCATCAATGGTAAAGCTCAGAAGTACCGCATCAGTGAAAAGACTCAATTAAAGGTAATGGCGGTTGTTAATGAGCATAACTATCGTCCTGATCATGCCGCTTCTGCATTGCGTGCAGGCAGTAGCCGTTCGTTTGGTTTAATCATTCCTGATCTTGAAAACACCAGTTACGCAAAGCTTGCTAAACTTTTAGAATACAACTCTCGTCAAGCGGGCTATCAGATCTTAATTGGTTGTTCTGATGATGATCCTGAAACAGAAAAAAATGTGGCTCATGCCCTAATTAGCCGCCGTATTGATGCGCTATTTGTTGCAAGTTGCTTACCTAATGGCAGTGATTACTACTTAAGTATTCAAGAAAAAGGCACACCAATCATTGCCATTGACCGTTCATTAGATGACGAGCATTTTGGTTGTGTGATCAGTGAAGATTTTGATGCAGCTTACGAGTTAACCAAGTCGGTGGTTAATGAAAACGTAAAATCAATAGGCTTAATTGGTGCATTACCAGAGCTGAATATTTCTCGCGAACGTCAGTTAGGGTTTGAAGCAAAAGCCAGAGAGAAAGGCTTAGCAAACATCACAGGCTATGGAGAACACTTTAACAGTGAATCAGGCAAAACAGTTTTTGAGCAATGGATAAAAGATGATGCTATCCCTGATGCGATTATCACGACCTCTTATATTTTGCTTGAAGGGATTTTAGATGTACTCATTGAAAAGCCTGAATTAATGACCAAAATAAAATTAGGCACGTTTGGTGATAACCGTTTGCTTGATTTTTTACCGATTAAGATTAACTCTCTTCCTCAACAATTTGAATTAATTGCAGATAGTGCATTAGCATTAGGGTTGAATGCTTCAGCAAAACGCTACCAAGCAGGGATAGAGTTAATTCCTAGGAAGATTATTATTCGCTAGTAATGAACTGGCTGTTACGGCAGCCAGTGTTAGCTTGTTTAGTATGATATACAATACTTAATTAAATAATATCGAAAGTTTTAGCTATTAATAGACAAAAAATAAAAAGAATATAGCTCCATACCCCTAAAACATTGACCCACATAAAAACCTTAAATTTTATAGAATCAGTTGTTACACGCTTACGAATGAATGGGTACTTAATCCAATAATCAAAGCATCGACTGCCTATTTCCCAAGACATTTGATATTGAGGCCGCATATGCCCATTTTTGTCATAATATTTATCAAGGTCTTTTGCTAATTGCTTATCAATAAAAATAATATGTTTAAAACTTCCCAGTGAAACAGTTGCACTCATAATCATACCAGGAACAGACCAAGCTATAGCATATCCAGCAAAAATAGAGCCAGGAACCATAATCAATAATTCCCACCATACTGCATCCGACATTTATTCCACCATCCATTCATAAAAATCGTACATTCCATCACCAACCGCTTTACCTGTCGTCGAGCCAACAATACCACCAGCACCTCCGCCAACAATCGCACCACCAATAGCAGCAAGAGCAAGTACAGGGGCGGAAGCAGTAACACCAACAACAAACAATACAGTACCTACTGCTAGTCCTACACCGACAGTCCCTCCTTTAATACCACCATACCATCCACCAATAAACCCAGTGACTTCACGAGTCGTTGTCTTACCACAATCACCAGAGCTATCAACCTTACACGCCTGATAAATATTATCCATTGCACTATTCGCACCAATTAATAAACCGACATACCCCAACCCTCTAGAGGCTGAAATGCCTATCGCTATATTTCCGATACGCTTACCTAACTCTTTCACATATCCAGTTTTTAATATTTCATCAGCATTATGAATAACTGACTTAGTCGATAACTTCAAATTACGTTTAATTTGATTATATATTGGCAATTGAACACTACGTTTAGAAAGCACAGCAAAAGAACCATCAAGCTTTTTAAATAGCTCTGCTCGCTCAGCAACAAATGACCCATAATTCACACCACCAATTCTACTTGCCATCGCAACTTGTGAGGCATACAAATCATTTATCTCAAATAAAACGCCATTAATATTTTTAAGGTTTTGTTCAACTAGGGCTGAAGTTGCCCCAATCCCTGTAGCCACTTGAGCATAATAATCCGTTGGTAAACCATCTGATTTAATACGCTCCCATAATTGATGAGAGAATAAGTCAAAGTGACGATGAAGAGTCGCAACCTCTTCATCCAGTAGCTTCCCTAGCTCTAAACTGGCAATTTTTGCTTCCTCTATAAGCTCATTAAACCAACTATTTTCTTCTTCTGTTTTTGGTTCCACTGTCGGGAGTATTACAATTTCTCCCTGACGAACAGGCTCATTTAAGTGAGTATTATACTTTTTAATAAGGGCTTTATGTTTATCCAATGTTTCTTCTGTATATAAGCTAGAAAACAACTCTTCTTGCGTTTGAGTTTTATCTGCCTGCATCCAGCCTAAATCAAAAATCTCTGTCTGACATACAGGTGTACCCTCTCCACTTATCGCACAGTCATTACCGTTTCCATATTTTTCATCAGGTAAAGTAATCTTCATGATATTAGCTCCTGACTTTTCACTTGTTGATGAATTCCTTTTATCCGCTCAGTTAATGAGGTGTCACTTTGCTCTAACTTTATACTCATCCATTGAGGCTCTTTTTCTAAACAACCCGTGTCAATTCTCATGCGTAAATACCCTTCGTATTCTTGTGCCATTGTTGGATTGTATTTATCCGCATCCAAAAGAATATCCATAGCTTGATGTGACGGTGGTAAAATTGGTTGATATTGATGAGCAATATCCTCTAACAACTGATATTTTCGAATCTCATCCATTAAAGCAAGTTGCGTATTATCAATAACAATTGGATCCTCAGTAAAGCTATGTACATCTTCTGACAATTCAGTTGATACAGAGCTTTGATATACGAACCAAGAGTTGTAGTGATGCCACTGAATTGCTAAAACACCGTTAAACATTTGCTCAAGCTGCTCAGGTTTTAATGCCAACAGCACACTTGGTAATACTCTTGGATCAAAAAATCGTAATGTCGCTTTATTTCCCGATTCTTTAATAATGGTATAAGCATATAAAGCCTGCTGCTGAAACGCTTTAAAATCGAGAGAAGATGAGAATACACTCCCTGATGGCAGAGCAATAAACCGGTTCAAAAAATCATCATGACTTTCATTACCCGTTAATTTAATAATAATTGGGCTACGCGCTTGTAACTCATGGCCTAATAGATAATCCCACTCAAGAACTGGATTCTGTTGGTAAACATACACTAACAGATCATCAAATAGACTGGGCTCAATAATGGCGTATCTATTATTATTCATTGGTTGATATTCAAGATGTTTGGTTATTGAATAATCATCTAGTTTGAATGTGCGGAGCATGTTCCTTCTCCATCGCAATTACACTCTTCAACAATTGCACTTCCGGTAGTGACTTGCTGCTGATAATTGGCGACTTCTAACACTTCACCATCATAAGATGTCCCATTCGCAGCATTAGAAACTTCCCCAGCCTGCTCAACTTCTTTCCCCATTGGTAACACCGCAACTTTTCCAGCATAACCGCTGCCACTTCCTGCGCTACCGCCTGAGTTTAGGTTAATTGCAGAACCAATAAGATGAACGCCTGCTGGGTCGATTTTTACTACACTGCCACCGGCTTTAATGGTGATTTCAGTGCCTGCCTCTAACACTATTTTTTGCCCTGATTTTAAGTGCAATTCAGAACCAATCTCTTCTAAGCGTTTTTTACCTACTTTGCTATGAACAGAGCCATTAACTTGATGATGAGAATCTCCTTTAATGGTTTCAAACTGACTACCACCAACGGTCGTATTTCTATTGTTTTTTATCTCATTAAATTGATTGTTATGTACAATCTTATGCTCATCGTTAAAGACTTCTATTGTGTGATCATTTTGGATCTGGCTATCCATGTCTTTTGCTGCATGAATATAAATTTGCTCGGCGTCTTTTTTATCTTCAAAACGCAATTCATTGAAGTTTTCACCACCTAACGAACTTGAGGTTTTAAAGGTGCTGCGTGTTTTATGCTCAGGTAAAGTATATGGAGGCTTATTATCGCCATTATAAAGAGACCCGGTAATGATAGGTTTATCTGGATCACCGTGGATAAAGCTAACAATGACCTCATGCCCTATTCTTGGCAAAATAAACTGTCCATATTGATTGCCAGCCCAGCCTTGAGAAGTTCGTAACCAACAACTGGTCTTTTCATTTCCTTGGCCGTTTCTATCCCAATGAAACTGCACTTTTACACGACCATGCTCATCACAATAGATTTCTTCATTTTCAGGACCCGTGACTATCGCGGTGTCGACATTATGGATCAGTGGTTTTGGCTTTTGTATCGCCTTAAAAGGCATCATCCAAGGCGTACAGCTAAATGAGGCGTGGTATTCTGAGCCGCCATCGGCTAATTCTTCAAGTACCTGGGGCTGCCTTCCTGAATGCGTCACGTGTGTTAATAACCAGATATCGTTCCATTCTGGGTTTGGGTGTTCTTGAATAGGCTGGAAATAGCCAGCGGTTAACTGCGCACAATCACTTTCGCCTAATAACTCAACAGTGCCTGTTCTTTGTTGCTTTAACCTTAATGACGCGTACTTTGTGGCTTTTTCTGATGACAATTGGTTACTAGGGTATTGGTAATGCTCTAACGCTAATTCAGATGCACATTCACCTTGATCATCGTTCTGGCTTTTTCCAATTGGGGAGCGAGTTGGTGTTTCAAAATTATAGTCTTTTACTGAGACCTTACCCGTGCTCACTTTTTGTTTTTTTATTAAGGAAGTAATGGTATTACTGTCTTTGGTCATTCCATTATTAGCCACCACACACAATGGCGCTAATTCTGTATGTATTTCTGGCCCATCAGAAATGATCAATTTTGAACCGGTATCAGTATGCTCAAAATAACTAATAATCCCTTCTTCAGACATCAATCGTTGAACAAAATCTAAATCAGATTCACCATATTGAACACAATACTCTCTCGGCTCATGGGCATTAAATAACTCAATATCAAAATGGTTAGTTAAAATTCCGGCTTGTTGGTAAATCTCGGCAATTATGTCAGGAACCGTTTTGTGTTGAAATACTTGAAAATTGGTTCGATAAGTAAGTAATGAAAAAATAGGCACTAATGACAATCGATAAGTGCTATAGCGAAACGAAGTATTAAGCTGTTCAATTGATTCGATGATCCCATGAACATATCTAGGCGTATATTTTGTATTATTTTGGTTATTGTGATGTAAGGTTAAGCAAACAGGTAATTGCAACCACTCCTCTAATTTTAGCTCTGGGTCTTCACACACAAAAGTGACATCGAATTGATACAATGAACCAAGTTGTTCATGACCAGAGAACTGATAGACCTGTAATGGAATATCAATGGTAGCGACAGCTATCTCAAATTGAGCTTGGTTTGCATCCTGCATAATAATTCATCCTGAAACACACTTATTTGGTAATACCAACAGCTTAACTCATCAATAAATTGGTATCTCTTAAACACAAAAAGGGAGAGTCATCATAAACAGCTAGGGACGTTTATGATATTGACTCTCCCGAAAATGCGAGTGGTTACGCTTTCATTGCTGTACGCCAGTCATCATTACCAGATGTACCTGCGACTTCGTGCGTCCAATCAATAGCACGATAGGTCATAAATACATCTTCTAGATGTGTGAAATGCGCTTGTGCTGGGTCTTGGCAGTTTGGCATTGATGCCGTGATATCAACGATAATCGCATCATGCAGAACCGTCGTAAAATAATGCTCTTGTGTACCTGTTGCTGAAGTACGGTACCATTTGATTTCAACTTTTGGCAGCTTCTCACCTGATGTTAATGCGTTATACATTAATGGTGATGCCTTATCGAATACTTTTGTAATACGTACTGGCTTATGCACACGCTGACCAGTAGGTTGACCAGATTGAGGATCACGAGGTAATAGAACTTGATGCTCAAAACCTTGTACCAATACTTCATCTTCATGGCCTTCTTGGTAAATGTTACCTACTGAATCTTCAGTAAAAGTGCCTGCTGTGATCAATCCTTGTTTCTCGCCTTCGATACGCATATAAGCTGGAGTTGGCATACTATCTTCCTTTTAATAAATATGAATTAATGTTCGCTAATCCTATTGCCAAAGGCATGCCATTTTTATTATTCAACTTAATCAATAAGTTAACATTATTATAAATAAAACCTTCTCATTTAAAGTTTGAAAAACAATCAATGAATCTCATATTTCAATCAAACTAAAAGTTGTGCCAATTTAATTCGACACTCATACCAAATAGAGTCTTTTGGATCTGTCTCGCAAAATCCACCACTCCAACTTAGTCATTAATAAAAAGTGACTTAAAAACATTAGCCTTTAAGTCACTGTTATTATAATAAATAGCTATTCAGTTTTTGGAATAATTAACGGTGCAAAATCCGCGGTTGCGTTGTTTCCTGCACCTGAATGATCAGTATATTCCGTGTCTTTCATTATTGTATAAAACACATCAACAAAATCGTCATCGTTAACGAATAAATCATCAGGAAGTAATGCAATAATTGCACTCGTCATTTGAGGAATTATCAAATACGCTTGTGCTTCTTTATCTGGTATTGTTGCCAAGAAGTCACTGGCTGCTTTTAAGATGGTTTGTGCTAACTGTTTATAATCCGTTTTATCGTCTTGCTCCATTAAAATGATATCTGCAGCCCCCCAACGATAACGATCCCAAAAAACCATGATCTGATTTGCAGGGTATGATTGCTCTGCGTAATCTAAATAAGGCATCTCAATCACATCAATCGTTGGTTCGTCTCTTTCAGGGCTCACACCAGACACAATGGCGTATATCTCAGCCTTACCTGAGATCCAAGGTTCATGGTCATCTTTTAACTGAATTTTCTTTAAGATAGTGGTATTAATTTCAGTTGGTTCCACAGCAGATCTTAACATCGCATAAGGCACTGGCTTCGTTTGTTGACTTGGCCCACTAGATTGCAATGCTTTAAATTCATCACGCATTAATGCTAGACCAGCTTTCAGCTCTTCACGGTTATTAGTATCAACCACTAATACTGGGCGCTCTGGAATATCGTAAACGTCTAAATAGTGAAGATTACCATCAATATCATAAGCTTCGATGTATTGCCATTCGCTCTCTGCTCCTTCAGGTTCAAAAGCAAACAATGGGCTTTGTCCTGCTTGCCAACGAGCCAACATACTTGGATCAGCTAAACGTAACTCAAGCAATTCATCAGTATATTTTTCTAAACCGCGCGCTTGGATCTCGCTTTTATTCGCAGTGGTCATTGCAGCCATAAAAGTTCGAACCTGCGGTTGAGGCTTAGTTTGAGTTGATAAATCAGATAATGAAGCGCTCATTTGATACTGATTAATGGTACTTTTTAAATTGTTTTCTAATTGTGGAAAAGCACGGCTTAACTCCAGTGCTAAAGCACGCTTAGATACATCATCTTGCGCCGTAGCCAAAGCTGGAGTCATCAAGCAAAATACGAGTAGCGCTGTTAATTTGTTCATACAGCATTCCTTATTTATAGTTATTGTATTGATTTTGAATCCATTCGAATTTGTCCTTACCCCAACCATACCAAAAATGAGACAAAATTAAAGTCAATACTCTAATTTATCTTTTTAATGAGTGGTATCAAAAATAAGACACCGTAAAATTACGAATACAGAGTGAACTCAACTTGGCATTTTGTACAAAAATAGACCAAACTATTTTATAAGTGCAGATGAAAAGAGGCAGGAATGACATTAAATACGTGGTTAGCTTCAATCTCAGATTGGTATCAAATGGGAAGAACAGGGTCAATAACCACGCTTGAATCACGACTCTATTCAGCTCCTAATTCTGTGTGGGGGCCACATTTGACAGAAAACCAAAGTAAAGCCATTGCTTGTTGGCTAGATGGTTGTTTAAGAGTGTTTGAATATGAAAAATACCAAGATTCAAACAAGGCATATCAAACACTGCAATATATTGCAGCGAAGTTAGAGATGACCGCCTTTTCTCCAACAACAGATATAGAAATAAAAGATTGGGGCTTGAAGCGATTACAACATATCACCGTATTACGTTTAGAGTTTTGTAATCAACAACAAGACCAATCTATTTGGGATAAAGAAGCACACACCTTAATTGATGTGCATGTGAAGCTAATGGCAAGCATCTCGTGGAATGAAGCTTATAATGAAGTCAGTCAAAACAACTCAATAAGACACTAAAAAATCTAGATATCTTGTATCTTGACTAAAATTCGCCATCACTTTATCTTTTATCAACTTTCCATTTTTCTCAACTGCGACAGATATTGTATCCACCCTTTTGCTTCATTGGATGGTGTAAAGTCATTGGCTCGTTTTGCATTCACAAGGGCCAATTCTAATTGATTCAATTTATAATAAGCACGAGTTTTCGCTAATGCTACGTCATCGGTTTTATTGTAGTCCTTTACTTTATCAAGGCTTTTTAGCCCTTGTTGATAATGACCCTCTTGGATTTGAAGTTGTGCTACCTGCCAATAATATTGATTATCAAACTTTGCTGCTTTTTGCCAAGCAGTAATTGCTTTATCCCACTCTTTTGCTGCCTGCCAATAAGTTGCTTGCGTAACTATGACTTCTTTATCTGTTTCATACTCTGCTAATTGCGCCATCACTTGCGCTGCTTTTTCAGGAATACCACGCTGTGCATACAATTGAGCCAAAATTTTCAACTCTGATTTGCTTAATTCTATTCCCTGTCGCTCTGCAAGAATTAACGTATCTAATGCATGTTTAGGCTGATTTAGTCGTAATTGAATGCTCGATAATTGCTGCCACCAACCCGCTTGATTTGGCTCTAATACGATCAACGCATTTAATGTTGGAATGGCTGATTTCCAATGCTTTAATTGCAGTTGAGCCCCAAGTTTTAAAACCAATAACTGGCGATCATTATTTCGCTCTTTATATTTACCCGTATGTTGATGCTGCTTTAATGCGCTAAGCACCTTTTTCCATTCAGATAATTGATAATGTGTTTGGGCAATTCGAAACCACAAATCCCCTACCTTTTGTTTTTCTGGCACCGTTTTCGTTAATTGATAATAATGCGGTAATGCCTCTGCAAAGCGTTGTTCTGTCAATAATAGATCCGCTAACATACGTTGCGTTATCCACGCTTGTTCATCCACTAATTGCTGGCTGTTTACTGCAATTGATAAAGACTTTACCGCAGCCTTACTGTTACCATTTTGCCAATGAAAAACACCTAACATTCGCTGCACATAGGCTTTATCATAAGGTTGTGATGGTGAGAGATCAGCGAGAACATCAATAGCTTGCACTATTTTATCTTGCTGCTGCAATTGAATGGCACGCTGTACTTTTGCTGCATTATATTGAGTCAGTTGTTGTGCTTGTGCGAGTTCACTAAACATCAAAACAACACTAAAAATAGAGACTATTAATTTCATCATTTTGCTAAGGTAAACTCCAATTTTACGGTTTGTCCAACTTGAGAAATGGCTTTTCCATCCAATACTTTTGGTTGATATTTCCACTTTTTCAGAGCCTTAACTGCTTCTCTTTCAAACATTCTTCTCGGTTTTGCGTCTGTGACTTTTACATCGGTAGGGCGACCTTGCTCATCAATGGTAAATGACATCACAACAAAACCCTCTGCGCCTCTTTTCATCGCTTTTGAAGGATAACGAGGTTCCACACGGTACAAAGGCATAGCCTGTTGATTACCCGTAAAGTCCGCGAAATTTGGCGCGCTGATGGCTAAGCCAGAAACACTTGAATCCAAACCAATCAATGGCATCGAACTTTGTGGTGTTGCCATTGCCGTTTGTGTTTGAGCTGCCATTGGCGTTGCTTGTGGCGGAGGCTCTGGCGCATCAGGCTTTTCAGGCACACGGCGTTGACGGCGCTGCACATCTTGCTCTTGCTCAGCCATTACCATATCAAAGCGGATCGTTTCACTGCTCTCTGGCTTACCCTGAGCTCCGTTATCCACCATCCACGCCATGAAGGTGAATAAACCAACCGTCATAGATATCGCAATTGGCATGGCTAAAAATAAACGCCACATTAGTGTTTCTCCGCAGCCAACGCGATGCCTTTAACACCAGCGCCTTTCGCAGCATCCATCACTTTCACGACCGTACCGTTATATGCATGTTCATCGGCTTGAATCACTAATGATGCTTCTGGTTGTTCAAGCAATAAATGCTCTAACGTTGCTTGCACACGCTCCGCATCAACCATACGTTTATCAATAAAGATGTCGTTGGAAGCTGTGATTGCGACAAATATCCCTGCGTCTTTTTGGCTTGATACGTTACTGGCTTGAGGACGATTTACTTCTACGCCAGATTCGCGCACAAATGAGCTAGTAACAATAAAAAAGATCAGCATGATAAATACAATATCTAACATGGATGTTAAATCAATTTGTGCTTCTTCTTGATGTGAAGATCGACGGCCAAGTCTCATGACTGACTCCTTAATGCTTTTTCTAATTGATGTTCTTTACGACGACATACCTTTGCTAAACGGGCATGAACAAACATACCCGCTAACGCCGCAACCATTCCGGCCATCGTCGGTAATGTAGCGAGTGAAATTCCCGATGCCATCAGCTTAGGTTGACTACTGCCTTGGTTTGCCATTACATCAAATACGGAAATCATCCCAGTAACCGTGCCTAACAAACCGAGCATTGGGCATATTGCCACTAGCACCTTAATGAAATTTAAATATTGGTTTAATTGAAGGTGCGCTTCGCTTATCCATCCATCTCTAATGGTTTTTGCATACCAAGATTCATGATCATTACGTTGCTGCCATTTCTCTACCCATACTTTTTTCTGTGCAGGAAAAGTAAAGGCCAAGAAAAACACACGTTCAACCACCAACAACCAACACATGGCCACAATGGCAGCCAACCACCATAAAATGGGGCCGCCTTGTGTCATAAAATGTGAAAGAAAAGCCGTCATTACGCTGCCATATCCATAGCGTTAGGTTGCGCTACTTTTTCAGCCTGTTCAGCCACTAGCCCTAGCCCTTGTTTTTCAAGAATAGTGCGAATGCTTTCAGCTTGTGAGCTTAAGATATTGTGCGTCAATAACAGAGGCATTGCTGCAACCAGACCTAGTACCGTGGTTACTAGAGCCATTGATATACCGCCCGCCATCACTTTTGGATCTCCATTACCAAACTGAGTAATCACTTGGAATGTTTCGATCATGCCAGTAACCGTACCTAAAAGCCCCAACATTGGTGCTAAAGCTGCTAATAGTTTAAGCATCGACAGGCCTTTTTCTAATCCTTGTTGTTCATCAACAATGGTTTCGAGTAAACGCAATTCCATAGCTTCTACTGAACGTTGTTTTTCTGCATCATAAACAGCAAGTACACGGCCTAATGGGTTTTTACCCAGTTCTTGTGGCTGTTTTAATTGCTTTCTAATTTGTTGGCGAATAACAAACAATCTCACCCCATTAAAGAGTGAAATAATTAATCCAATCAGTAATAAACCAATAATGATTTTACCAACCACACCACCCGCTTGAAGGCGCTCTTTCATTGTTGGTGTATTAGCTAATTGCTCTAACATAATGCCACGAGACGGATCGCTTGCCATCATGATGGTTTGTTGCCCTTGCATTTCAGACAAAATAGCGAATGTTGGCATAAGTTCTGGCTGTTGAGCGTAGTAAGTAGCAACTTGCTTTTTATTGTCCCACTGCAAGAAACCATCGTCACCAACCAATGCCATATTACCTAAGCGATAAGCATTTATTGATTGACGATGACCAGAACCATTAATCATTGTTACCGTCGTTGATTCTAACTCTGAGCTCGCATTAACTTGTTGAGCCATGGTCTGCCATAAACCTGTTAATTGAGCCATTGAAGGCAAAGACTTAGCCGCAACAATGTCCGAAATTAACTGACGATGTTCTACATTCACTGCTCCTGAAACCGAGCTTTTTAGCTCCGAATCCACATCCTTTGCGGTTTGTCTTACCACACCAAACAACTCGCCTAAACTGCCCGTTTCTAAATGCAGCTGCTGCTCTAACGTCGCTAGTGTTTTTTCATTTTTACTAAAGATAGCGCTTAATTCATCACTTTCTTTTTGCAGTTTTTTTCGCTCTGCAATCAATGCATTTCGTTGTGCTTTTAAGCTTTGTTCTGTTTGTTTAAAGCCAGACTCTCTTTGTGCGTCATGCTGCTTTTGTGCATGACTTGCTTGTTGTGTCTCTTTCAACAATTCAGAGTTTGCTGTAGCGGCGTTAATAGAAAGACCAAACAGTGAAATCGCTACAATCAATGGCTTAATAGTCATGTTATTTCACCTCTTTTAGTGATAAAGACACAGGAAGAACCAATAAACTTGGGGCAACTTGCTTATAAGCGACAGAGTAAGCTTTGGCTAACTCATCATTAAATTTAGAATCCAATGATTGCCATTGATTGGTATACGTATTCCAACTCCAATATTGAGAAGCATCAAGGCGACGAGCGACTAACGAAACACGTCCTAAATGCAGCATATCCGCATCAATTTTCTCATTACTTTCAACCGTAATTTGTGTTTGGTATGTTCCTAACTTTGTGCCGTAATCCATTTCTATCTGGTAAGCTTCAAGAAGTCGACGGTACTTTTCGGCATCGCTTACATCTGCTCTTGCCATCATATGTTCAAGCTTTGCAATACGCTGTAAACGCTCTTCTGTTTTAATTGGCTTATCTTGCTCAACTGCCGTGTTCAGACCAGATAACATCTTATACATTAAAGGAACAACGCCTTGTCTTGTCTCTTTAATGGTATCAATTTGGTCATCTAAACTCGTCATTTCTTGTTGCTGACTATTCACTAAACCAGTTAAGTGATCACGGTATACTGCGAGGTTTTTCACTTCTTCTTGAAGCTGCTCAATCTCTGCTTTATAAGCTAAAGTTGCTTCTGAGCTTTTATCAATTTTTGCTTGGCTCACAGCAGAGGCTGTATTCGATTTATTTTCGATAGATCGTGCTTGATCAAGCGTGGTTGCCTGAGCGGTTGTGATCACGGTTGCTAATGCAATACCGATACTGGTTTTTAGAATATTCATATTTATCAATTTCTTAGTTCTTTATTTCTTAAAAGAAAGTTTGTATTTGAATAAACGCACTAAAGGGAGACCGAAGCCTCCCTTATTTTTAATGCGCTAAATTAGTATTTAACTTGTAGTGTCGCCATGTAGTTTCGGCCCTCACCAATAACAACATTTTGTGCACCATTTTTTGCATAATCATCACCTGTTGATCCACCACCTGCTAGGTAATCGGTATCAAACAAGTTTTCAACATTAAAACGTGCTACAAAGGTTAAATCTTGATCGTATTTAACTGTATGTGAAATACCTAAATCAAAGCGTGTGTAACCGTCCTTCTTAAAGGTATTTGCTGCATCTCCGTAACGTTCACCAACATAAATAGCACCTAAATTTGCATCCGTATTATTTGTGAAGGCATAACGAGACCAAACACTTGCTGAATATTCAGGCACATCAGCAGGACGATTTCCTTGGTAATCTTCATGCACAGTGTATTCTGCATCTAGATAAGTCGCTGAACCGCTCATAGAGAAACGCTCTGTGATAAAGCCTTGAACCGAAAGCTCTGCACCACGGTGAACTTGTTCACCTGCTTGAGTTTTCTCATCCATACCATTACTCAATTTCTTATCTACCGTTGAGTTTTCTTGCGTAATGTCAAACACTGCACCAGAGACAAATAATTGATTATCCATCAACTCCCATTTGGTGCCCAATTCATACAATCTTCCACGTAGCGGATCTAATTGTTGTCCATCATTTACATAATTATTACCTGACACTTCACCTTGCATTTCAAAGCTTTCAGAGTACGTTGCGTAGATAGAACCTGTATCTGCAGGGTGGAAAATTACCGCAAACTTAGGAGATACAGCATCTTCAGCTAAACCTTCTTTAAGCTGACGGTCATAACGAACACCGGCTAACACCTGCCAATAATCATTAAACGTGATCATATCCTGAGCGTAAAATCCCCATGCATCGTATTCTGAATGTGTATCCTTCACTTTCTTTGCAGGGTCTATTTCAGGAACAGGTGTAGAGCCACCCACGTTTACAGTTGATCCTTTCAATGAATACTCTAGACGATCATAGCTATAGCCTAACCAGTTGCTACCAAACAACATTTGGTGACTTACGCCTAGTGCATCAAATTCACCAATTAAATCAACACTTGCGGTTTTAAATACCCAGTTATCTTTACGATCACTTCCGCCTTGTTTATACGAGCCATTTGAAGGATCATACGTCTCTTCTTTAGGGAAGCTTTCTACATCATGACGATTAAAGTCTTGATGATTAAAACTTGCGTTAACACGCCATACATCAGTCAAGTTCGCTGCAATATCAACACCGACATTTTCGACATCATTTTCGATACTTGACCACTGAGCATCCCAAATGAATTGATCACCACCAATGGTTTTTCCATCTTTAATGTAGGCACCAGAATCAACACTGCCGTCGTCAATCGTACGGTCATAATGGAAAGAGATTGTCACATCTTCATTAATGTCATAATCAAGGAATAGGCCACCAACAAAACGCTCTGTAGACGGTACTGTACCATCACCATATTGACGCCATGAGTTGTATGTTTGTTTAGATACGACAGCACGACCACGCAATGTTTGCTCATCATTTAATGAACCGCTTACATCCGCTGTTGTACGAGAATTATTATTTGAACCAATATCCTGGCTAACACTGACTTGGGTTTCATAGGTTGGCTTCTTAGCAACCATATTCACTAAACCACCAGGTGCAGATTGACCATATAATAGACCTGATGGACCTTTTAAGATCTCGACACGCTCTAATAATTCAATTGGTTGACGGTAATGAGACCAATGCTGTTTTCCATCACGCAAAAAACCAGAGCTGCTGCTTAGCTCGAAGCCTCGTAACGTAAATTGTTCACGGTTACGTGTTGTTGCACCAGCGCCAATACTCGCATCATTCTTCAATACTTCACCAAGCGTACTTGCGCGTTGCTCATCAATAAGCTGCTCGTCAATCACGCTCACTTGCCCTGGAGTTTCTAATTGCGTCGCTTCCATACGCATGGATGTTGAGTTTGTATCTGCTTTATAACCATAGTCACGACCAGTAACGACCATGTGCTCATCAGTAGTTGATGTCTCTGTTTCAGCGTAAGCAAGAGGGGTAGACAAAACTGCGCCAATAACAAGAGCCAACTGACTTTTAGAAAACATATTCCATTATCTCCAAGTATTTTTAAAAAGGGTGATAAAAATCTGAGATGGAATATAAATGATAATTGTTACCATTTGCATGGTATTTACATTCTTTGCATTTGTATAGAAACGTCACTCAATTTAAACCAATAACGATAATGTGTAACAAAATCAAAGCAAGATGATTACACATCTCCCTCTCCTTTTTATGTAAAACAATATTGAGATTTGAATAGTAATTAATAAAACTCTCAATTTTGAGTAAGCGGTTACATTTTTTTGAAATATCTACTCTTTTCTTGCACACAATTAACACCAAAGTGGTAATATTATTCATTGACCACACAAAGAATGTGGCTAAATTAAGGATCATATTATGAACAAACGCTATATCGCTTTAATCGCTGCCGTTGGTATTGCCATTGGTTGGATAACCTTGGGCGGTACACAAGCCGTACTCCACGCAACATCAACCACTGAATTTTGTGTTTCATGCCACACAATGGAAAAACCATTACATGAATATCAAGGTTCTGTTCATTTCAGTAACCAAAAAGGTATCCGTGCCGAATGTGCTGATTGTCATATTCCAGAAGAACCAATTGATTACCTAATTACGAAAATTCGTGCGTCTAAAGACATCTATCACGAATTTGTTACTGGCAAAATTGACACAGATGAGAAATACGAAGAACACCGTTTAGCGATGGCTGAAACCGTATGGGAACAAATGCGTGCAAACGATTCTGCTACTTGTCGTTCTTGTCACAGCTTTGATGCAATGGAAACTTACGACCAATCAGCAAGTGCACAAAAAATGCATGTTTACGGAAGAGAAAACAACCAAACCTGTATTGATTGTCACAAAGGCGTTGCTCACTTTGCACCACAAGCCACATTAGATACGTCTGCATTTGACCATCTTTTCGATATGGCGAAAAACACTAAAGCTGATGCTGAAAAAGTTTACCCAATTGAAAGCATCAAAATGGCTGACCTTGCGACAATTAACCCTACCGTTGAACTAACGACTGTTAGTAACGATGAAGGCAAACGCACTGTTACCGTTTCTGGTTACCAAATGAAAGGCGCAGAATCGGTTATCTACATGGGTGAAGGCCAACGTTCAATCATTGCGACTCTTACTGATACTGGCATAAAAGCGCTGATACTAGGTGAAGCAAACACAGATGCTTATGGCAACGAATGGCGCACCGCAGAGCTAACGGGCACAATCGAATCTCCTGTTCTTGCTTCTAATCAACCACTATGGGATTACGCAGAAGAGCTAGACAACGTCTACTGTGCAACGTGTCACGCGAAAATTCCGGCAAATCACTTCACTGTTAACTCTTGGGGTCCTGTTGCAAAAAGCATGGGCGCACGTACTGATATCTCTGAGCTAAACCTTGAGATCTTAACTAAATTCTTCCAAAACCACGCGAAAGACGTGGCAAACCATAAATAAGGGAGTGACTATGACTACTATTACTCGTCGCGGCTTTTTAAAAGGCGCAGGTGCATCTGCTGGTGCATTAGCGATCACGTCTATCGCTCCGTTATCTGTAAACGCCTCTACACTTGGTCGTACAGATTCATTAATTCTAACCGCTGGTCGTATGGGTCCATTACTTTGTGAAGTCAAAGATGGTCAACTTATTTCAACCAAAAGTGGCCTAGCGCAAACCGTACCAAACAGCTTGCAACAAACGGGTCCATCACAGGTTTACACCAAAGCTCGTGTTAAATACCCAATGGTTCGTAAAGGCTATTTAGAAAACCCAAGCAACCCTCAAGGGGTTCGTGGTAGCGATGAATTTGTGCAAGTATCATGGGATGACGCTTATAAGCTAATTCACGAACAGCATATGCGCATTCGTGAAACTTACGGTCCTGAATCTATCTTTGCTGGCTCTTACGGTTGGCGCTCAAGTGGCGTATTACATAAAGCTCAAACATTACTGCAACGTTACATGAGTATGTCTGGTGGTTATGCTGGTCACCTAGGTGATTACTCAACGGGTGCTGCTCAAGTTATCATGCCTCACGTGGTTGGCTCTATCGAAGTGTATGAACAACAAACGACTTACCCGGTAATCTTAGAGAACAGTGAAGTGGTTGTGTTGTGGGGCTTGAACCCAATTAACACCTTAAAAATTGCTTGGTCTTCAACCGATGGTCAAGGTCTTGAATTCTTCCATCAACTGAAGAAATCAGGTAAAACAGTTATCATTATTGACCCAATGCGTTCAGAAACCGCTGAATTCTTTGGTGATAAAGCAGAATGGATCGCTCCTAACCCACAATCCGATGTAGCGATGATGATGGGTATTGCTCATCAATTGGTTAAAACACAACAACACGATACTGAATTCCTTGCTAAATACACTGTAGGCTTCGAGCAATTTGAAGCGTACTTGATGGGTAAAGAAGACGGCATTGAGAAAACCCCACAATGGGCTGAAGCTATCTGTGGCGTTCCTGCAAAACAGATGGAACTACTGGCTAAGATCTTCAAAGAAAACCGCACCATGCTAATGGCTGGTTGGGGTATGCAGCGTCAGCAACACGGTGAACAACGTCACTGGATGCTGACAGTTTTAGCTTCAATGCTTGGCCAAGTTGGCTTACCTGGCGGTGGTTTTGGTTATTCATACCACTACTCAAATGGCGGTAACCCAACACGTGATGCTGGTGTACTACCAGCAATGTCTCCGTCGCTAGGTGGAAGCTCTGCAGGTGGTAATGATTGGGCTATTCAAGGCTCAGTTACCGCTTTCCCTGTTGCTCGCATTGTTGAATGTTTAGAAAAACCGGGAACAGAATACCAACACAATGGCCATACGCTAACTTTCCCAGAGCTGAAAATGATCTGGTGGGCGGGCGGTGCTAACTTTACCCATCACCAAGATACCAACCGTTTGATCAAAGCATGGCAAAAACCTGAGATGATCGTTATTTCAGAACCGTACTGGACTGCAGCAGCTAAACACGCGGATATCGTTCTACCAATTACGACGTCATTTGAGCGTAATGATATGACGATGACAGGTGATTACTCTAACCAGCATCTTGTTCCTATGAAGCAAGTCGTTGAGCCACAAAACGAAGCACGTAGTGATCTTGATGTATTCGCTGATATGGCAGAGTACCTAAAGCCTGGCGGTAAAAATGTGTATATGGAAAATAAAACGGAGATGGAATGGCTTCGTGATTTCTATAAAACAGCACAACAAGGCGGTCGTAACGCACGCGTACCTATGATGAATTTCTCTAAGTTCTGGGAAGCGAACAAGCTTATCGAAATGAAGTGGAATGCAAAGAATGCTGAGTTTGTGCGCTTTGGTGACTTCCGTAAAGATCCAATCATGAATCCACTAGGCACGCCAAGTGGTAAGATTGAGATTTTCTCTAAAACTATCGAAAGTTACAAACTGGATGATTGTCCTCCACACCCAGTATGGATGGAGCCAACCGAGTGGATGTTTAACTACACGGATGGCGAACTACAGTTAATGACATCGCACTCAGCACACCGTTTGCACAGCCAATTTAACTATGCGGATCTTCGTAAAGAATACGCGGTACAAAACCGTGAGCCGATTACGATTCACCCAGAAGATGCAAAAGCACGTGGTATTAAAGATGGCGATTTAGTTCGCGCTTATAACCAACGTGGCCAAGTTCTGGTTGGTGCTTTTGTTTCTGATGGCATCAAAAAAGGCAGCGTATGTATCCACGAAGGCGCATGGCCTGATTTAGATCCTAAAACAGGCATGTGTAAAAACGGCGGACCAAACGTATTAACGATGGATATTCCAACCTCTCGTTTAGGTAATGGTAACTGCGGTAACTCAGGTGTAGTAAAGATTGAAAAATACACGGGTGTTGCACCAACATTAACGGCGTTTACGCCACCAATGAATGGGTAATATGATTTAGTTCAGACCCATAAATAACAAACCCGAGCATGTAATGTGCTCGGGTTTATTTTTATCTTCACTTCGATGTTTCTTATAACCATCGCAGTAATTATAAATAATACTAATCTAGGTAAGAGCTAAACAGGAAACAGCAGTGAGATCCTCAAACCGCCCTCTTTTCTATTCTCAGCCTTCACTTTTCCTTTCATTACTGACATGGCTTCTTTAACAATTGCGAGCCCTAAACCATAACCGCCCGATTGCTTATCTCGAGCTGACTCTAAGCGAGTAAAAGGTGAGAAAATCTCTGATAACTGATGTTCAGGAATACCCAATCCATCATCTTCTACGATAACAGCAACATACTTTTTATCTTGCTCTATATATGGCATCACTAGTACCTGAATCGTCGCTGCTTCGCCAGCATACTTAATTGCATTGCCAATCAAATTACTGATAACGCGAGTCACCAAACGAGGATCTGCTATCACCGTAGGAATAGGTTGTACTGCTGCCATTTCTAAGCGTTGATTTGGCTTTAAATCGATGCGACGTTGAGCCACTTGAGCACTGCAGTGACTCTCTAACATTACCGCTTGTAGTTTTGTAGAGTAACGTGCGTTTTCTAACCGGCTAAACTCTAAGATCTCACCCACTAATTCATTCATCTCATTGGATTCGTTCTCTAACCTATCCAATAAATGTTGATGCTCGCTGTCTACTTTCTTTCTTAGTAAATGCAACGCCAAATTATGTCGTGCTAATGGCGTTCGTAATTCATGAGAAACATCACGGATCAGTCTCTGCTGCTTTTCAGCTAAAGAGTGGATCTCATGGGTCATATTATCAAAGTCATGAGCTAGCTCGCTAAACTCTCGAACCGAATGTCCAATCTCTTCTCCCACTTTAACGTCAAAATCACCTTGCGCTAATTTATGACTGACTTCGCGTAATTTAGCTAATGGTTGTTGTAAATAGTGAGCAATAACCCAAGAGAACAATCCTAGGATCAATCCTGAAATAACGAACTTTATAATCCCAAAATAAAGAGGGAAATCTTTTGCGGGATGGTACTGATATGGCATTTGAATCACTATCGTCAAACCATCTTTTAATGGAATACCAATAATCGGGCGATTCACTTCATTATCTAATTGGGTATCTAATGGACGCAAATATTTCAGTTTAAATTCAAAATGAGGATGCATATCACGATGAGTAATGGGGCGTTTATTTTCATCAAGAACAAAAAGATAATACTCTTGTGCTCTTGCCCAATCGGCTAACTCATCCATGTCCCCATCTTCAATCATCACATTTGCTTGGTCAGCCAAATCTAACATCTTGGTTTGGATAGATGCAGGAATACGCAACATTGATTTCATTAAGGCAATTTCAGCCAAGCTTTGTAGCGATATGATCAAAAACAAGCTGACTGCAAATGCACTAAATAAACGAAACGCTAATCCATTTTTATGCTTACCTACAAAAGAGGGACAAGCACCAAACCAACGAAACATTTTCATTCAACCTTACCCATCTATCAGCTATTAACCGTTTTGATAAAGCTATAGCCACGCCCACGAACGGTTTTAATGTGTTGTTTAGATAAACCAGATTGAAGTAATTTACGGCGAATATTACTGATGTGCATATCTAGGTTACGATCAAACGGGCACAGCTCTTTTTTAAGGATATTAATTTGAAGATCAGATTTAGACACTACTACATCAGCATTCTTAATCAGATATTGTAGTAGTTCTGACTCTGTTTCAGTCAATGGTAAGCGTAAGAATTGCTCTGCGAGATCTTCCGTTGCTCCCACGTAATTTTGGCGCTGACGCTCTAAGCCGACACGACGTAAAATCGCCGTAATACGCACCAATAATTCAGGGACGTTGAAAGGTTTTGCGATAAAATGATCGGCACCAGCCTGCAAGCCATCAAGCATAGAGGCTTCATCACCTAAAGCAGTAAGCATTAGAATAGGGGTAGCAAAGCGCTGACAAATACGTCTCGCCACTTGATAGCCATCTAATTTTGGTAACATGACATCAAGCAACACAAGATCAACTGAATGTGTCTGAATAAACTCTAGCGCACTTTCGCCACAATGCACGCAATCGACATCGTAGCCTTCATCTTGTAATACTTCTTGTAATAAATTGCATAACGCAATGTCGTCATCAACCACTAAAATACGGGACACGTTTACTCACCAATTAAATGAAAATCGTTCGCATTCTAATCTTGAGAAAAGCCTTGCGCAATAGAACTTTTTACAAAACCCTCAATAACCTTTAATTAAGTATGGTTTTCTGCCAATTTAAATCCACAATACGTTCATCTGCAATGTAATAAATCACATCACCAGAAGTCAGTTGTGTTTCCAAGCTTGGGTTAACTTTGCAGCCCTGTTCTTTCTGTTGAATCGCAATAATGGTCGCTTCATACTGCTTTTTAAACGGCGAATAAACAGATTCAAGCGTAAAATCATTAAGACCATTGGGTACTTTAATCGAATACTGCGTTTGCCCTTCATGTGCACTGACTAACTCAGAGTGAATAAAGCTTGAGCCCTTATCCATCACTGATTTTGCGACTAATTCTGTTGATAATGATGAAATACACTCAGAGTTTGGGCAGTACTTATGCAATAAATCACGCTTAATTGGGTCTTCAAAGTGAGCAACTAAATGCGCATCGCTGTTTTGCTCGGCGACAAACAAACTAATGGTTAACGTTGCATCATCCAAATCGGTATCAACAATCACTGCGCTGGCTTTTGATAAGTTTGAGCGTTCCATCTCTGTTGCATCGGTAAACGAATTCACTCGTACAAAATGCACGTCAGCACCAAATGGCGATTCTTCATATTCACAAGACACCACGACAACTTCACGACGGCCTTGCTCTTCACGCTTTAGCATTTCAATCAAATGAGGGGTTCTGGCACTATTAATACCAATAACAATAATGTGATTCTCTAAGTTCAAATTTTGTTTCCCTCTTCGGTTTGTACGCCAAAAATCAGTAAAGAAGACCGCAATTCGACCTACAGACAGTGCAAATAGTCCCACACCACATGGAATAATAAACAAGGCAGAAAAGAGTCGACCATGATCGGTAGTTGGGCTTAAATCACCATACCCTACGGTACTACTGGTGGTAACGATATAGTAAAAAAAACTGGATAGGTTATCGGTTAAATGAGGTTCATTAGCCAAAGTTAACCCTAGCCAACTTAACGCGACGTAACTGATAAGAAGGAACATTAGCGTATACATATTAATCGCCATAAAATGCTTATTAATTACGTTAGCAATGACTCTTAATAGTGCGTGCATGCTTATTCCTTCCCTATCCATAAGTCTGAGCAGTGTAACGTACTACAAAATTAACGTATACCTTCTAACTCTAATAATGCTTGTTTGATATCAACCCCACCAGCGTATCCCGTTAAGCTACCATTTTTACCAATCACACGATGGCAAGGAACGATAATAGAGATAGGATTTTTACCATTAGCCCCACCAACGGCTTGAGACGCCTTTGGGTTACCTACCGCAATAGCAAGATCTTTATAGCACCAGGTTTCACCGTAAGGGATCGTAATTAAAGCGTGCCACACTTGCTGCTGAAATGCAGTCCCTTTTGCGGCCAATGGAACAGTGAAATCACGACGTTGACCAGCGAAATACTCTGTAAGCTCGACTACTGCTTGATTTAGAATAGGATGACAATCACTCAACTCGCCCAAGTTATCTGGTCGTGTTGTTTGCGTTTCAAACCAGGCTCCAAGTAAGCCCGAATCACTGGCATGCAGTGTCATGATTCCTAATGGGGTTTGAAACCTTGTATATGCCATCATATTACTCTCCTATTAACAGGTTTCATCAAAACAACATTCGTCTTGTAAAAAACCAATCACTGAGGTCAACTTCTCATATTCAGCCACACAAAATAAGGTGCGACCCTCACGACGCTGCGAAATTAGCCCTGCAGAGGCCAAACCTGATACATGATGAGACAGCGTAGAACCCGGAATATCCAATTTTTCTTGAAGTCCGCCAACGGCTATTCCTTGGTATCCCGCTCTCACTACGCTTTTATAAATGGCTAAACGGGTGGGATGCCCTAATTCTTTCAATGCTTTAGCAACAATCTCGATATCCATGATGCGTCCTCTTTAAATTTATATTTCGATAATACTAGAAATAACTTGATCACGCTAATCCTTAATAGTATATTTCGACTATTCCAGAAATATAGAGAATTAGATTATGTTTACAATTACACAAGATATGGTGATGGACACCTTAAACATGTTCGCTTTTTTAGCGGCAGAATTAACCGTACTATTCCTATTAATTAGCTACCTTGTTGGTGTCTTACAGGAATACATTCCACCAGCAAAGATCCAAAGTATTCTGAGTGGAAAAAATGGCAGAGGCTATATTGTTGCCGGTTTGCTTGGTGCAATTACGCCGTTTTGCTCATGCTCAACCATTCCTTTTTTGAAAGGTCTGCTACGAGCTAAAGCCGGTTTCGGTACCATGATGGTGTTCTTATTTGCAAGTCCACTATTAAACCCAATCATTATTGGTCTGTTTGCGGTAACGTTTGGTCTTAAAGTGACGGTGTTCTACTTTGCGATTGCAATGGGTGTATCAATTATTGCAGGCTACACGTTAGAAAAACTGGGCTTTGAAAAATACGTAAAAGAAAGCGCGTATATCGCACCTGAACCAAAATGTTGTGGTTCAACCTGTGGCGCTGCGAAAAAAGCACCTCAAAGTAAATGGATGAAAATTTGGAACAGTACTTGGACTGATTTTAAGAAAGTATTGCCTTATTTAATTGGTGGTATTGCTCTTGGCTCAATGATTTATGGCTTTATGCCAACAGAATTCGTTGCTAGCGTGGCAAGTGAAAATAACCCATTTGCGATCCCTGTTGCTGCAGTTATTGGTATTCCACTGTACATTCGAGCGGAAGCAGTTATCCCACTAAGTGCAGCACTAGCAGCAAAAGGCATGAGTCTTGGCGCGGTGATGGCATTAATTATTGGCAGTGCAGGGGCAAGTTTAACCGAAGTGATTTTGCTTAAATCTATCTTCAAGAATCAAATGATTGCAGCGTTCTTAATAGTAATTCTAGGTATGGCAATTGGTGCGGGCTTCTTGTATCAATTTATCTTCTAAAGATTAAGTACCTTAAAAATAATACGCAATACTAACAAAGCCATATCACTCAATTTGATATGGCTTTTTGTCTTTAACATCATCTATTTCTTGATAAAACTTTGATGACACTAACGGTTACTCTTTCTTAATTCCAATTTCATTTCGTTTTGCACTACACTTCGTCTTCTACTTACTTTAATCGAGAAGATATACCATGAAGATCTTAACTATAGACAAAGACACGTATCGTAAAAAAACTAACTTGGTCATGGTAGGTTTTGTTGGCTGCCTTGCCGTATTAGCCATTTTATTTGGTTCGATTCTTATTGCGTTATTTGGCTCAGAAGGCATTACTGAATCAGGTTCTACTGGCAATTTTCATCTAAATGTTCTTGGTGTTATCTTAGCGGTCATAGCAAGCTCTTTTATCATGAATAAAGTCAAAAGCCATCCCTATTTTGATGAGATAATGTACGTATGGAAATTAAAACAAGTCCATAATCGTATCTATCGTAAGCTAGCAAAGATTAAAGAAAAAGCGACAAGAAATGATCACGATTCACTGTTGATCCTCGCTTTCTACTACACGACTCAACAACAAGTCTTCACCTTGGATAACAACACCCTTACCATTACAGCAGTTCAAAAAAGCTTAAATGAAGTATATGAACAAGCAACAGAAATGAACTTTACGCTTGATCTTGATGATTTTACTGTCGACTTGCTAAATAAATATCAGTAACAAACACAACGCATCATTAATTAATTTCATAACAAGATTACAAATAATCTCAATATTGACCTATGTCAAATTGTTACGAGCTGTGTTTTAATCGGTAATAACAACAGCACATAATAAGGAATGACATGGAAATCACTAACGTTAGCTTCATTGGTTTGGGCGTAATGGGCTACCCAATGGCCCGCCATTTAAAAAATGCAGGCTTTTCAACCACGGTATATAACCGCACTGAAGAAAAAGCAAAGCAATGGGCTGCGGAATACCAAGGTCAGTCCGCCGCTACTCCTCGTGAAGCATCAGAAGGCTCAGACATCGTTTTTGTTTGTGTGGGTAATGATGACGATGTTCGCAGTGTAATTTATGGTGATGATGGCGTACTTGCAGGCCTAAAACCAGGCGCTATTTTAGTTGATAACACCACCACATCAGCCACTCTAGCGGTTGAACTGGCGAAAGCGTGTGAAGCACAAGGTAACCAATTTATTGATGCGCCTGTCTCTGGTGGTCAAGCCGGTGCAGAAAACGGTGTATTAACCGTGATGTGTGGCGGTAACGAAGACGCGTTCAATACAGCAAAGCCTGTGATTCAAAGCTTTGCTAAAGCCATTACTCTTCTTGGTGAAAATGGCCAAGGCCAACGCTGTAAAATGGCAAACCAGATCTGTATCGCTGGTGTATTAAAAGGCCTAAGTGAAGCGCTTATTCTTGCTGAAAAAGCCAATCTAGATATCGATCTGGTGGTTGATACGCTAAAGCATGGCGCGGCGGGTTCATGGCAAATGGAAAATCGTGCAAGTACCATGGCACAAGATAAATTCGATTTCGGTTTTGCCATTGATTGGATGAGAAAAGATTTAGGTATTTGCTTAGATGAAGCAAAAGCTCATGGTATTAAACTGCCATTAACTGAAGAAGTCGATCAAGAATACAAAAACCTGCAAGAACAAGGGTTAGGTCGAATGGATACGTCTGTACTAATCAAAGCGGTTAAAGCAAAAGTATAACCTCATAGAAAACCATAATAACGTAAAGGGTGAAGATAATTATCACCCTTTTTTATTGTAAGTCCGCCACTTAATCTCCCCTTATTTTTATCTTTTTGTCATGAGCTAACCTGATCTTGTGATCCTTTAAGCATTGATTTGCTACAAGTAAGCTCCAATAAAGTTTTATTTCCATCACCAACTCCCCCTCCCCGTAAAAAATCAGTTAACCACTATAGAGGTTAATGCCAATTACCATTATCTCTATTGCGTTCAAAGACACTTACATTTGGAACGATATGCAGCGCCACAAAAGACGAAAAATGCAGGGTAGATCTTAGTCGTACAAATTCATCGCTTTTCGTTCATATTGACACGTATAAACATTTAATTTGCATAAACACCATGTAGTAATCAAGTTAATTAACGTGTAGCTCAGTTGGTTGCTATATAATTGACTCCCTCAAGAGAGTTAAGTCTAAATTGTCATGTAACAAACTTCTCAGGATAGGTGCAATACCCTATAAATACCTAAAGAGAATACGGTTTCTGATTCCTTATCAGATATAACAGTAAAGGAAATGTTAATTTGAATACGATTGAAAAGCATAACCTGTGGGAATTAGATGTTGCGGACTTTGAAATGCCCGTGTTGGCCAGTTTCTTGATTGAATACATGAGTTCAGAAACTCATGATGAAGAAATTGCTCAGTCAATATTAAAGAGTCATATCGCCACTCAATCAGTCGAAGGTATGGTTTATGCCAAATGTGGTACTTGTCACTGCCCTGTGAACTTTATTGCTCGTAATGCCACCACTGAGGCTCATTTTCGACATATATCAAGTAAAGCTCCTGATATAGATCGTATGAAAATGTGTTCTTTCTATACAGGAACAGAATCATTCTTTGGCCCTGGGGATATCCATAAAGCGGAGGGGCAATGGCACTTTAAAACCAAGCATTTTCTTGCTGAACATATTAGAAATATTGGTGACTTTAAAAACGTAAACGTCGAAAAGTTTATTTTCTCTAAAGATCCTGCGGTTGATTCTCGAAGAAGGCCCGATATTGCTTTTGAAGACCTTAACGGGAATGTATTTGTTATTGAACTGATAAGGTGGTGGATGAACCCTGAAGTTGTTTATCAACGTGAAAGGTTCTTTAGAGAGGAGGGAATTAATCTGATTTGGTTGTTTGCTCCCAATTGCGAGGAGCTTAATGCAACGACAATGAATATGATCCTTTATGGTTCAGCTTCTTCAAGGGAAGGTATTTGCCCTGATATTCTTTCTCGTGTTGAGTGTAATGTATTCATATTGTCTGATGAGGCATTAGACGATATGAACAATCACAAACGAATTACATTTGATGTTCTTTATCCGTTTGCATATTTTGATGAGATAACATCAGATATTGTGGTGGAAAAGCGACAAGCGTTGGTGGACATCAATTCATTAAATCTTGAGCCTAAAAACCGACTTCCATTTTCAATTCAAACCTCAACGTCATTCAAGGGGGCAATAAAAGCAAAAACACTTAGTGAGCGTAAGAATCTAAGTGATCTGTATCGAACTCTGCGTCACCTTGTGTATAAGGACCTTACATTTAAATTTGAAAGTGATGAAACTGACTGTTTATCCATTGTTGATATAGCGATCTCCACATGTAAGACCAAAAAGTATCAACACCAACTCTATAAATATGCGGATATAGTTAAATCTAAGGTAGCAAAAGCTAAAACTGAGCGCGTAACTCGGTTAAGACGAAAAGAAGTGGCTACGGACATTAGAGGGTACCGCAAAACCATTCGCAACTTACTTAGCGCCATTCAAACCTCTGAACGTGAAAAGGATGTACTTATTCTTCAAGATCGCATCCAAAATATTTATACCCGTTCTGTTGATTATCATTCTGACCCGTTTCTAGCCTTCTTTGTAAGAGTGGAATCGAAAGTTAAGAATAAACTTTCATTGCTTCAAGCTGAAAGAGATAACATTAATTCGACTAATCAGCGATCAATGCAAAACCACATCAATGAAATGAACCTCTTTGTAAAGGAATTGGAAGAGGGGTTTAATGATGTGGTGGCAGATACCGGTATGTTAGATATGAAAGAAAAACGCATTGTTCGTGATGCTAGAAAGTATGGGTTTATTGAAAGTGCAGAGCATTTAGAATCGCTTTATCGTCGAGTCATGAATAATACTCAAAAAGCATACTGGGATCGTGAGTACCCGAGCTTATCTAAGGGGTGGCATTCTGAATTTAGATATAAACCAGATCTTGATAAAGCATTCAATTTAAAATCAATGCAAACACATCGTAGGGATCCAAAGAGAAAGCAAATTGAAGCATATCAAAAGAATACTCATGCGCTACTGATTAACTTTTCAAAGAAAGCGCAAGAGTACGTTCAATGGGTTTATTCAGAAATGATTAAAGCAGATCAACCCGCACTGTCATCTCTTGTCTCTCACGAGCAAGGGAGTGTAAATCGCGTGAAAGGTTGCTTGGAATACATGAAAGAAAATGGGATAGAGGCGCATTATTCGATTTGGGAGCAGTTAGGGTTAATAAAAAAGGGTATCAATGGCGTAAATAGCGGTACTCCCCTCTATTTAGTTATAACTGAACTGAATGAATTACATCAATCATTATAAACTTACCTTCCTTTATATTGACTATTAAATCAATAACCTAAAATCAAGAGCGAGGATGTAATTAATCTTTTGCTCTTATGAACTAGTTGCTATAGTGCCATTTTCAAATGGTGTGATTGAAAATGGAAGACATCCAAGACGAAAGTCTTTTTGCTGCGCTAAAACGAGATTTGGTTTTATCTACATCAAATTTTGTAATGTATGTCCTGCTAGGACTCTCGTTTTATTTGCTATCAACAAAAATTGGCGAATACGCAACATATGGGCCAACGGTTAAGCTAGCAGAGTTTCAAACAGCATATAATTACCATAGTTTTAGCTCTTTTCTTAACGTGAATTGGCTGTATTTTGTACTCTCCATTCTATTATTGATTGCTTCTCTAATAGGTTTTTACTTCTTAAGTAAAAGAGCAGTAAGTGTTTTTGATAGCCGGATCATCGGTAATTCGGTATTAATTCAAATTCTGACAATAAGCTCGTTGCTAATTGGTATTTATACATCTGTTACATCATCATCTATCTTGGGGTGGCTTGCACCAATTAAAGATGAAATAGGGGTAGCAAAGTTTGGCATAGAGTATTGTCTATTCTTTTTCTTATGCCTACTATTTCTTTTTGTAAAACATGGCCTTGTTAGTACTAAGCTTAAACAGAAAGAGCTTAATGATGATATTGCTAGATCGGATAAATTAGAGAAAGCTCAGTCTGAAAGGGTTGATAAGCTTCAAGAGTTTATGAGACTGATGCCCCCAGGTGATTTTGCCTCTAAGCTTTCAACTTATGCGGATATTCTTGAGGATTTTTCTTCTGAATTAGTTTTAGAGTTAACTAGTAATTATGTAGACAATGAGAATAGGACATTGGAAGATTGGGAACAATTAATCTCATTACAAAAGCAATATATTAGAGCTAGTGTAATTGCTTTTGCACGATTAGCCGCAAACTATGATTGCGCCGTTGTCGGCCCATCGTCCAGTGTGACTTATAGAGCTAATCTGATGATAAAAGCCGACGATAAAGAACAAAAAGTACTTTTTGGTGGTGAAGAATATGAGAAACGTTTCTTTCTAAATATCGACGCAAAACCATCATATCAATTATCATTACATAAGAACTACAGCGTCAAAGTTAATAATCAAGATGACAGCCTTTTGAAGGCAATGCCGGAAGAGGGTAGTAATATTAGAAAGGTTAAAGACTTTAAGCATGATGAGGAGGTCAATAACCTAGTTCTGCCTGTTTATGTAGATGATACTGAAAAGTCAACTGTTTATAATATGCTCGGTGCGCCATTAGCTGTTGCAACTTGTCAGCCTCAATTTATACCTGACACTGAAAAGTCGACAAAGCATTTAAACGATGCCCAATTACCAAAACCGCTTATTGAAGAAGCAATTAAATACTTTAAACAAGATTACAAAGGAAAATCCATTGTTGCGCTTCCTCTATCCACAAAGAGATATACTGCAGAACATCTAAAACCTGCGAATATTAATGGAGTGCTTAATATTTATAGAGACAAAGCGGATTTGTTCTCAGGAGATGATGATAAATTCAATAATTTCTTTCATCTTACCTCTCCTTTGCTTGTTTCTTTGAGTAGAATCGTAGAGTACCATTTGATTGCATTGGCTTTAAAAGATGAGTGTGGTAATATTGATACACAAGTTGATAGCTAGGAGCTAGATTATGTCAGAAGAACAAAGAGTTTTCTTAGAGAAAATGAAAAAAATGAAAAAAATGAAAAATTTACGTTCTAAGGCTACTACAAAAAATTAATTTCGAATAAAAGGATCTGAATTTCAGGTCCTTTTACTTTTCTAGCCAAACATCCTATTACCTCCCTTCTCATTCATATAGCATTAGCCGACTGCATTTTAATTTCATCATCATCTTTAACGAACTTTACTGTTTTTAATCCTAGTGTGCCTACCTTTAAGCAATTTAAGCTCCTTTCTCAAAAAGAATAGGTCATCTTCATAGTCTACTTTCTTCTTATCAGTAAATTTTAGTTACCTTGTCTGAGCTAACCTGATCTTGTGATCCAAGATTACTTTTGTTTACCCTACCCATTTTTCTCTTTTTTTCATCTCGTCCTACAGACTGTTATTGCCTTCACGTTTTTCACTTATCAAAGACCATGAATACCTTAGATATCGTTGCGGTAGATAACATTTATCTATGTGATATGCATTTTATCTATGGCTACCTAAGATAAATAGCATTTCACCGTATACCACCAAAGACCTATGATTATTTCAATGACGTTAGCCTTATAAACAGGCAAACATGTATCGCAGGAAGCACTCTAGAGAGACCGCTTAATACTAAATATAAGCTGTTGATACCATTAAATTATATACCAACGTGATTTTATCGGTTTAAACCTCTACCCCTATTCAGGAGCAATAAAATGATTAAGAAATTATCGCTTGCCGTTTCAGCTGCCCTATTACTAAGTAACACTGCAATGGCTGCAGAAAACATCGTTATTGGCGTTGAAAAAAGCTATGTCCCTTACTTCACAGAACTGGCAGAGCAGTTCAATAAAGGTAAAGACTTTAAGGTTGAAGTAGCAGCAACAAGCATGTTTGATTTACTGGCAGCGCTACCCACTCAAAAAGGCAACATTGCTGATATTTTCATGATCCCAAATGACCGAATCGGTGAGTTAGCGGATCAACATTTAATTGCTCCAACCAACTTTACCGTTAATGGTTATACCGATGCCGCTACCAATGCATCAATCTACAATGGTCAAACCTACATGCTACCAATGTCTACAGATACAACGTTATTTCTGTATAACAAAGACATGATAAAAGAAGCACCAAAAACACTGAAAGAAATCCCGCCATCAGAGTGGGCTGCTAAATTTACCGATTTTTACTTCACTGGCGGGCTATTTATGTCTAACGGTGGTTATATCTTCAAAGACAATAACCCTCAAGACATCGGCTTAAATACACCTGATGCAATCAAAGCGGGTTTAGCTGCTCAAGGGTTATATAAAAGTGGCGAGAGTCACTGGACCCTAATGCAAGATGACACCGTTGCTTATGACATCATGATGAAATACTTCATGGAAGGAAAAGTAAAAGCCATTATCAACGGTCCATGGGCAATTGCTGATATCGAAAAAGCGGGCGTTAATGTTGGTGCAGCACCTATCCCAAGTTGGGATGGCAGCCACCCATATAAAGCCCTAACAGGTACAAAAGGGATGACCGTTAACGGCTACAGTGACAACAAAGAAGGTGCTCGTGCCTTTATTGAATTCCTAGCAACGCCTGAGAATGCAAACAAATGGTATTCAGACACACGTGAAGTCTCACCTAGCCTATCGGTTAATTACAAAGAAGGCTCTCTACATAAAGCCATCTTTGATGCGACAAACATCGGCCAACCTATGCCAAGCATCCCAGAGTTCATGAAAGTGTGGGGACCAATGAAAACGGGTCTTGCTCAAATCGCACAAGGTCAAGATGTAAAAGCGGTACTAGATGCAGCCGTTGATACTATCGAAATTGATATCGAAGACATGTAATCCCCTTTCCTTCGATTTCAATCTATCTGCACGATGTCGAGAATATTCGGCATCGTGTAATACAAAGACATGACATATCTACACAACACGAATAAATAAGTAGGTTATTTACATGAGTCAACAGTTTGTATTCTGGCTCTCTATGCTGATTCCTGGTAGTGGACATCTTGCACTACGTCGAATGCGAGAGGCTTTATTTGGGTTCTCTATATTGGCTTTAGAGATATTGGTTTTTATTCAATTCACCCTTCCTAATTTCCGTCTATTAGCCGTCGAACAACCGAATGGAAAAATCACTATTGGTGCAGAGCGCTTTGTGGATGATTCTTTTCTTATCATGGTGGGTTCAACCGTTGGCGCAATGATGATCTTAGTTTTTTTCGCATTGCACTACGCCTTTGCTCGCGATGCAAAAGACGTAAAACGACAAATAGATGAATCTGGTTTTACGATTACCTTTACAGAAAAAGTACGCGGATTATCACACGAAATCGTACCGAATCTAATTACTGCACCTAAATTCATATTGCTGTTTGTTTTTGCTTTATTACCAGCGATTGTTTCTATCGTTGTTGCTTTTACTAACTTCAAACGCCCTGTTTTACCACCTGCATTTCTTATTGAATGGAAAGGCTTTACCAACTTTGAACGTTTGTTTACTAATGAGCGTACTGCTGCTGCATTCCAAGAAACGTTGTCATGGACACTAACTTGGACCTTCTGTGCTTCCGCCCTGACTATTGTTCTAGGTACCGTTCTTGCGGTTGTAGCAAACAATAAACACATCAGAGGGAAGAAGTTCTTCCGAACTGTGTACATCTTACCTTGGGCTGTTCCTGCTTTCTTAACCATTCTTGTTTTCCAACTGTTCTTCTCAAAAGTTGGCGGCATGAACACCATGGTTATCCCATTCTTCACTGGTAACGAATACGACGTAAGCACAGCAATTGGCTTCTTCCTAAATGCAGATTACGCCAAAATCACCATCATCTTAATTCAAGCGTGGTTAGGCTTCCCTTACGTATTTATCTTGGTAACGGGTGTATTACAAACCATTCCTGATGACTTATATGAAGCCAGTGCAATTGATGGTGGCAACGCATGGACCAACTTCTTCGACATCACTCTACCCCTGATATTGATAAGTGTTGCTCCGGTATTTATTACCCAATTTACCTTCAACTTTAACAACGTCACCATCGTATACATGTTGGGTGAAGCAACGGTTCAAACCGTAGGGTCTATCTACAAACCGCTCGATACGATTTCATCTCTAGGCTTCCGATTAATGATGGATGCGAAATACAACGAAGCGGCAGTATACACCTTAATCACCAGTACTGTTGTTGGTGCCGTGGTCTTGTATTCATGGCTAAAAGCGGGTGCCTTTAAAAATGAGGAAGTTATGTAATGGACAGAGCAATTCCTTTAGAACGCCAAATTAAAAAGAAACGTTTAAACCGTCACGTTATCACTAAAAACATGGGCGTTATCTTTAGTTACGCGTTTCTAATTTCAATGTCAGTGATCATTCTATACCCGATATTAGTGACATTAATGAGTGCGTTTAACGTAAGTAACTCACTGTACTCTACGTCGTTCTTCCCTGAAAATTTCAGTTTAACGGAGAACTTTGTTCAACTTTTTAATGATACGCCTTATTTAAGCTGGTACCGAAATACCTTCTTAGTGTCGATAATCACTATGATCCTTTCTACGTTTATCGTAACAATTTCGGGGTTTGTTTACTCTCGTTATCGTTACCAATCTCGTAAGAGTGCATTAATGTCATTATTGATCATTCAAATCATCCCATCAGGCAGTGGCTTAATTGCTCTGTATGCGATTGCGAACTCTATCGGTATTTACAGCTCAGCCAACGCCACACTTTATACGTATATCTTTATGATCCTTATCTACACCACAGGTGGCATCACAATGAATACGATTTTAATGAAAGGCTATTACGATTCGATTCCTCGTGCATTAGATGAATCAGCAAAAATTGATGGTGCAACTCAAATGCAGATCTTCAAAGAAATACTGCTGCCATTAGTTAAGCCGATGATCATGGTTATCGCTATCTTCTGTTTCTTAGGTCCAATTGGCGACATCATCATGCCTAAGTTCCTGATTGCAAGTATGGATTCAGAAGCGAAAACGCTGGCAGTTGGCCTTATGGGTCTTATCAATAATATCAAAGAATCAAGCTACAACGTATTCGCAGCAGGCGCGGTCTTAGCAGCAATTCCGCCTGTTATCGTTTTCTATAAATTTCAAGATTATATCGTGGGCGGCTTAACGTCTGGTGGAGTAAAAGGCTAATGAGCAAAATTTCATTAAGAAACATCAATAAAAAATACCCTAATTCTGATACCTGTTCGGTACGTGATTTCAATCTCGATATTGAAGACGGGGAATTCATTGTTCTTGTCGGCCCATCGGGCTGTGGTAAATCCACGACGCTACGCATGATTGCTGGCTTAGAAGACATTACTGATGGCGAATTCATCATCGATGGTGAAGTGGTAAACGATGTTAGTTCAAAAGATCGTGATATCGCGATGGTATTCCAAAGCTATGCGCTGTACCCACACATGTCGGTACGTGACAACATTGGTTACGGCCTAAAATTACGTAATTACCCAAGTGATGACATCAAAAACTCGGTTGATAATATTTCTGACGATTTATTTTTAAAAGAGTACCTAGAGCGTAAGCCAAAAGAGCTGTCAGGTGGACAGCGTCAACGTGTGGCTTTAGGCCGTGCCATGGTTCGTACACCTAAATTGTATCTAATGGATGAGCCGTTAAGTAACTTGGATGCGAAATTACGTACTACAACACGTACTGAGATTTCTCGCATGCACAGAGCTAAGGGCGCAATCACCATTTACGTAACCCATGACCAAGTTGAAGCGATGACCATGGCTGATCGCATCGTACTAATGTCGATGGGTGAAGTTCAACAAATTGGTTCACCAAAAGAGCTATTTACTAACCCTAAAAACTGTTTTGTAGCAACTTTCATGGGCATGCCATCAATGAACCTTATTGAAGGAACCTACGAAGGTGGCCAATTCATGTGTCACTCTTTCACGATTACCTTGAATGAAAGTGACCAACAGATCCTAAACGATGCAGGCTACAACGGAAAATCAGTGACGTTAGGCGCGCGCTCTAGTGCCATTCGTTCTGGAAAAAAATACCGCGATGCATTCCCTGATTGTTGCTTTGAAGTCACCGCACTTAACAGCGAATACTTAGGCGATGCAATTAACGTGTTCTTTAATGCCGCACCAATGAACATGTTTGTAGGTACATTGGGCACCGGCGAACCAGACGTTGATATCGACGAGAAAATCACTTTAGTTATCGACAATACTAAGCTGCATTTCTTTGATACTGAGACGGAAGAGTCCATCAAGTACTCAATCAAATCGGCTGAGTTTAAGAAATAGAACACAGCCACCTTTATTGCCCTCACTTCATTGAGGGCAATAAACCATGCCTTATAGAGCCTATTTACACCGTAAAGAAAGGAGTCACATTTTGAATTTTCGCGGCCAACTTCAACGCATTCACGACTATATGCTTCATATTGCTGTCGCTGTCGTTATTTTCATTACCGGCTTTATCATTGCTTACAGCAGCCTGCCTAAGCCATCGTTTGACTACTCAACCTTTACTGAGCAGCAGCAAAATTTTAAACAATGTGTGAATAATGATGAGCTATTTGCTTCTGCACAACAGTTTGAAAATAACTATTTAAGCCTGCCGTTAGAAACCATTAATACCCAATACAAAGCACTGCGTGATCAGATCCCAAATGATTGTGGCTCGTTTCATGTAGAAAGCAGTTACGAACAACTGCAAGAAATGGCATTACCTGTATTAGCTGAAGCCCAGCGCTTTTATGGCACAAAAAATGTCAAAGCCGTGAATGCCGTGTATACCACTCCTTCTCAATACAACGCGCTGCTTACACAGCCTCAGCCTTATCTGTTTTTCATTTCTGATAATGAGCAAGAACGCATTGCGGCATTCAAAGTAACACCGACGAAAGATGACGTCCAAATTACGTCGCTGTGGGGATACGAAAAGAGCCAAGATCTCGCTTATACCCAAGGCGAAGTGCAAAAACTGTTACTCGTTTATAACGAAATTAAAAGCTAACTATAAACTCCCTCGTTAATTTAACACCTATAGTGTGAATAAAATAAACACGGGATAACATTTGATATTTAATTGTAAGGTTCACATGAAAATCTCTCTTTCTAAAGCAAATTTTCGCGATATGGATCGCCTTGAAGAATCGAACTACCTGCTAACGAATGGATTAGGTGGTTATTCTTCTCTTACCCTTGCAGGCTCTTGCAGTCGAAGTGATCATGCGTTGTTTATGGCAAGCCTTGTTGCACCAAACAATCGCTTTAATTTTGTTCGTCATTTGGATGACCGTATTACGTTAGCGAGTGGCGAACCTTACCCACTTTCTTCACAAGCCAATGTCAATCCCTATGACACAGTAGATTCAACCCTACTGTTTGATAATTTTACCCAAACTCATCTTCCAGAGTTTACGTATCGTATCCGCGGTATTGAAATCACCAAAACCATTGTGATGGCTCAAGGGGTAAACCGTCTTGCGGTTAACTATCAAATATTTAACCCATTGAAGCAAGCATTTACCTTGAATGTAACACCAAAATATCACTTCTGTGCAAAAGGGCAGAACCTATCAAGACAACAAGAATTTACGCATCAAGAAGGCAAAATCACCAGTAACGGTCAAACACTTACTTATCGTCACAATGGGGCTGATTCAGCATTGGATACCCCTCGTTATGAGTCAGGTCTGTACTTTTCTTATGATGCTCGCGATGGCCGTCCTGCAACAGATGCTCAAATAGCGCTTCATACCATTGCTTTTGTTGGGACTGAAACGCACGAGCAGTTCTCGATAGTGTTTGAAGCACAAGAAGATCGCGCCATTTCTCTAGAAGCACAGACTGCCGATGAAATGATTAATGCAGAAATTAAGCGCCAACAAGAGTACATCCAGCACGCTAATCTAAAGAGCTTATTTGGAAAACAACTGGTCCGTGCCAGTGAGCAGTTTGTGGTAGATCGCGACTCAACAGAATCCAAATCCATCATTGCGGGCTACCCATTCTTTGCCGATTGGGGCCGTGACACCATGATTGCCTTATGGGGTTGTAATTTATCAACCAATCAATTTGAAGACGCAAGACAGATCTTCCGTACCTTTATCCGTTACGAACGTCGCGGTGTACTGCCGAATCTTTTCCCTGAAGCTGGGGTTGAGCCAATGTATAACACCATTGATGCATCGCTACTCTTCATTGTTAGCTTATATGAATATTACCAAGCGAGTGGCGATCTAGAGTTTATCCGTGATGAAGCATACGAGTGCATGAGCAACATTTATCAGCATTACCGTAACGGTACTGACTTTGAGATTAAGATGCTTGATAACGGTTTGATCAGCGGCGGCAGCGGTTTTGATCAACTTACTTGGATGGACATTCGTTACGGCGATATCGTACCAACCCCACGACACGGTTGTGCAGTAGAAATTAATGCCCTTTGGTTTAATGCGCTCTCTATTCTTGATTTCTTTAATCAAAAACTGAATAAGCCGATGCCGGAATTACCAGCCCTTGTAGAGCAAGTAAAAACCACCTTTAACGATGAGTTTTACAATGATGCTGGGTACTTAAATGATTGGATTAAAGAAGGGGAAGTAAACCAACAAATCCGCCCAAATCAAGCTTATGCCGTTGGCCTTCCTTTCCCAATATTAAGTCAAGAAAGAGCACGTTCGGTCATTCTTACTATTTATAAAGAGTTGTACTCACCCTTGGGTTTACGCTCGCTAGCAATGAGTGATCCTGAATTTAAAGCAGTATGTACAGGCTCGCATTTTGATCGAGACATGGCCTACCACCAGGGCACAGTTTGGGGCTTTATGATTGGTCAATTCTTAATGGGGATCTTACGTCAGTTCTCACAGGATAAAGACTTACTTCGTATTGTTGAACAGTTTATTGAGCATAACCAAGATGGCCTATATGAAGGTTGTATTGGTCAATTGGCTGAAATCTATGATGGTTACGCACCAAGTCAATCTCGTGGTTGTTTTGCTCAAGCGTGGAGCGTCAGTGAAGTATTACGCGTCGTGAAATATTACGAACAAACGCACCAAAAATAGAATTTCATATTTAAATTATACCAATCTGGATGACTATTACGTCAGATAGTTATTCGGGTTGGTACTTTCATTAAATGGTATTAATCATGATTACAAAAGCAGCGATCTATCATAGATCTCACTCAAGTTATTCTTATACTTATGATAAAGAAACGCTTCATTTACGCATTCGCACAGCAAAGGGCGAAGTCGATAACGCCATATTACGAATTGGTGACCCATACGATTGGACATCGGGTGGTGGCGGCGGCAACCTAAATGCAGAAGATGCCATCGGTTGGAGTGGCGGCGAAAACTTTGTGATGGAAAAAGAGTGTGAAACAGAATTGTTTGATTACTGGTTCTGCGAAGCACAGCCACGATTTTTCCGTGCTCGTTATGCTTTTATTCTTGAAGGCAAAGAAGACGAAACATTGCTCGTGACTGAAAAACAAATTTTCACCATCACCGATAATGCAGACCCAGTATTAAGCCAATTACTCAATTTTTATTGCTTCCCATACATGAACCCTATTGATGTATTTAGCCCGCCACAGTGGGTAAAAGAGACGGTTTGGTATCAAATATTTCCTGAACGCTTTGCCAATGGTGATCCCTCAATCTCACCAAGTAATGCACTTCCTTGGGGCTCTGAAGATCCAAAAACCAACAGCTTCTTTGGTGGTGATTTACAAGGCGTCATTGACCATCTGGATTACTTGCAAGATCTTGGTATTACTGGTTTATATTTCACCCCAATTACTGAAGGCAAAACGAATCATAAATACGACACCATTGATTATCTAAACGTTGACCCTGCTTTTGGTGACGAGGACACGGTAAGAACGCTAATTACAGAAGCTCATAAACGTGGCATGAAAGTCATGTTAGATGCCGTATTCAATCATATTGGAGCCGATTCTCTTCAATGGCAAGATGTCATCAAACACGGCAAATACTCAAAATACATTGATTGGTTCTATGTTGAGCAATTCCCACTGATAGACGAGTCCAAAAAAGATCAGCACAGCAAAGAGTATCTCAACTATCGCGCCTTTGCCTTTGCGCAAAACATGCCAAAGTTAAATACCGAAAACCCAGAAGTGATGGAATACTTACTTGAAGTTGGTCGCTACTGGGTGCGTAATTTCAATATCGATGCGTGGCGTTTAGATGTCGCCAACGAAGTTGATCAACGCTTCTGGCGACGCTTCCGTGATGAGTTAAAAGCAATCAAGCCTGAGATCTATATTTTGGGTGAAGCGTGGCATGACTCGATGAACTGGCTTGCTGGAGATCAATTTGATGCCGTAATGAATTACCCATTATCCGATGCAATGATAGGATTTTTTGCTCACGGCAACCTCAATGCAAATCAGTTCAAATATGCGGTAAATGATGTCAACACAAGCTACCCGATTGCGGTTAATGAAGTGGCGTTCTCCTTGTTAGATAGCCATGATACGGCTCGTATTCTTCACCGTTGTAATGGCAATAAAGAAAAGGTGAAACTGGCCTATTTATTCCAATTTACCCACAGTGGTACACCGTGTATTTATTATGGCAGTGAAATAGGCTTAGATGGCGGCGCCGATCCATTAAATCGTAAATGCATGATTTGGGATGAGAGCAAACATGATATGGACATGAAACACCATATTATGCAGATCATCAAATTACGTAAGCAGCACCCGGCACTGCGTGCTCATCGCATTAATTGGTTAATGAGTGATGATGAAAAACAATGTCTTATCTACCAAAAAGTCTTAAAAGATGAGTGCATTACCGTGGTTATGAATAACAGCGCCAACACGGTTGATATCACTCTACCTGATGTATTATCGAATCATAATGTCACTGATATTTATAACGATACTGCTTGCAAATTAGAAGAAACGTTAACATTGACACCCTTTAGCTTCGCCATGTATCAAAACGAGAAGTAATCGCTAGATATCAAATAGTAAGCCACAT